>CAZURA010000152.1:0-12921 GCA_964622985.1 uncultured Bacteroides sp.
GACTTTAAAACGGCCTTCATACTTTTTTAATAGATCCAACATCAAAGCATTGGCAGGCAAATAACACTTTTGGGCTACCTTATTCAGGATCGATTCATTGGAGTAATCATCGTAGTAATAGTGGTCGTTTCCTATATCGAAAAATCGATACCTTCTGAACCTGAAGGGTTGGTGGACCTGAAAATATAAACATATAGATCTCATAGGATAATTAATAGTATTACTGAACAAATTCCTGGTATATTGAGTACACTTTTTTGCCTGAATTCTCCCACTTCATATCATTTACTTCCTGCATACCATGCTTTTTGAACATCTGGGAAAGTGAAGGATAATTTAACAGACCATAAATAGCATCGGCTAATGCATCCACATCCCAAAAATCGACTTTGAAAGCATATTTCAGGATCTCGGCTACACCTGACTGGTGGGAAATGATCGAAGGTACATTGGATTGCATAGCTTCCAGTGGCGATATGCCAAAAGGCTCTGATACGGACGGCATTACGTAGACATCGCTGATGGAAAACATCCGGGACACATCATCACCTTTTAAAAACCCGGTGTAATGGAACCTGTCAGATATTCCCAACGCAGCTGTCCAATGAATCATCTTCTCAAGCAGTTCACCGCTGCCTGCCATGACAAACCTTACGTTATCCATCTTCTGCAACACCTTATGGGCGGCCTGTACAAAGTATTCCGGCCCCTTCTGCAGAGTGATCCTGCCCAGGAAAGTGACTACCTTGTCGTTGATCCCCCTCTTCAGTTTCAGTTTCTCATCATCAGGTAGTGGATCCACCGCGTTATATACAGTAACCAACTTATCCGGATGAATTCCGTATTTCTCAATGACTGTATTGCGGGTCAGGTTACTTACTGCAATGATCTTGTCGGCCAGTTGCATGCCCATCTTTTCAATTTCGAAGACCGTAGGATTCACCTTACCTCCACTCCTGTCAAAGTCCGTGGCATGCACATGGATTACGAGCGGTTTTCCTGAAGCTCTCTTGGCTGCAATTCCTGCCGGGTAAGTGAGCCAGTCATGTGCATGGATGATATCAAATCTATTTTTAAGAGCGATCTCTCCTGCCACTACTGCATAGTTTGCAATCTCTTCATACAGGTTCTTCCCATATTTTCCGGTGAAGGAGAGCTTTCCCCCCATTTTGGTCTCCACAAAACGTTTTCCGAGGTTTTCGGATTTATTGACCAGCTCTTCATATTCTTCGGGTGTAGTGTAGGGTACCAGGTTAGAACTTATTTCAATGTAAGAAAGGTCGTTCAGGTAACTCCGTTCCTTCAGGTTTCTCATATCCAAAGAAACATCACCTGCACCCATCAGGGAAATCCTGCTCTGATCCTCGTCTCCATATGCCTTGGGAACCACAAATAGAATATCCAGGTCAGTAATGGATGCCATCCCCCGGGTCAACCCGTAACAAGCTGTTCCCAATCCGCCTGAAATATGTGGTGGGAACTCCCACCCGAACATCAGTACTCTCATACACTTGAGATATTGAACAATTAATTAAAATCCTCTAACAAGGCACCTATCCTCAGCAATGCAGCCACCCCGGTTGCCTGGGAAACTGATCCTTTCGGATCATGGGGCGGATTTCCGTCATACACTTCAGAAATACTCCCTATTCCTCTTATGCTTAGCACCTCCTCGAATCCCTCATACAGTCGTTGAATGAGTTTGAATCCCGATCTCTTATGCACATCCAGGTATCCCTTCGCAAAATGCTCCAGTAACCAGGGCCATACAGTCCCCTGATGATAAGCTTTATCACGTTTCACCTGATCTCCTTCATATCTGCCTTTATACGCCTCGTTTTTAGGAGAGAGGCTCCTTAATCCCCTGGTGGTTAATAGTTCTCCTTCCAGCACATCCAGAATCGACTTCTTCATTTCGCCGGAAAGAGGTGTATGATCCATGGCAACGGCTATCACCTGGCTGGGCCTAACCGCAAAATCTTTAAATGTTCCGTTCAGATAATCGGCCAGATACCCTCTCTCCTCATCCCAGAATTCATTCATGAACGATTCCCCGATTAGCTCAGGCAGATGGTTCCAGGATCTCACGAACTCCTTATCCTTTTCTTTTGCCCACTCCAATGCCTGACACACTGCGTTGCACCAGAGTGCATTCACTTCCACTGGAGACCCGGCGCGTTGCGTAACTGGTCGTCCATCCACCACAGCATCCATCCACGTAAGAGGTTTACCCTCCTCTGCGGAGTAGAGTAATCCATTTCCCATCATGTGGACGATCCCTGAAGATCCGTCCCGATAGGTATTAAGCACTTCCTTGATCACTTTTCCATATTTTTTCCAGAGATCGAATTCGGGAACTGCTTTCTCATATTGTTGAAGAGCCCAGATGAACCACAAAGGTGCATCCACAGAATTAAATGCAGGCTCTCCTTTAATGACGGTGTTGGGAAAAAGACCATACTTCATCCTCGCAACCATGGAGTCTATCACCTGAAGTGCGGTTTTAAAATCTCCCGTAGTCAATGTCAGTCCGGGCAATGCCATAAATGTATCCCTTCCCCAGGTACCAAACCAGGGAAAACCCGCTTTGATCTCCGTACTCTCCTTGCGTCTGACTATAAATTGCTGGGCTGCATTCAACAGGCAGTTCTTAAAACTGTCTTTGGGAATTCGTTGGTTAATCTCTGAAGTAAACTTCCTTTTCAGTCCAGATGATTTCACTTCAGAAGTGGAAGCTGAAAAAATGATCGATTCTCCCTTTTTTATCGGCATCTCAAAATAACCCGGCACATACAGATCCTCCTTATAGTCGTACCCTCTTTTCTGCTCTTCTATATATTCGACGTTATAATACCAGTCAGGTACAGGTACGAACTCTACCTGTTTCGAGCACTGCATATAGAGGCCAGGGTACCCTTCATAGAGCCGGGACATGATACCGTTGTCCACATTCTGAAACCGGGTATTGGCATAAAGGTTAGACTTGCTAAGGGCATGGTAATTCCTGAATGCCAGGAATGGCTTGAGGCGTAACAATGTATCGGAATGCGCTTCCAGCAAAGTATATTTGAGAAGCACCTGTTCTGCCTTGGAAACAAGCAGTATTTCACGTGACAGGACTACACCTCCTACCCGGTAAACCAGATACGATCCTTTGGTGGCATCATAATCACGTACATATTTATGGCCTTTGGGCACATAATTGTCGCCCTCGTATTTATGAATACCCAGGTTAAATTCTTTCTCATGCTGGATCACAGAGGCATCCAGGGCAGATAACAATACATGGTGTTCGCCATCCATCTCCTCCAGCGGACAAACAAGCAATCCATGATACTTCCGGGTATTACATCCAATAATGGTCGTTGAAGCATAAGAACCTGCACGGTTTGACCTGATCAATTCCCTGGATAGAGCATATTCCAGATTAACCAGTTCTGACTTTTCAAACTTCAGGTAACTCATTTGAAGGAGAATTAAGTGGTTAAATCGAAAAAAATGAGCGCAAATTTACATATAATACGAATAATACTATGTTAATTCTATATGAAATTTCCAGCTGAAAAAGAGATTGATGCAAAATCACCATGATTATCTTTGAATGAGCAAAAGTTAAGCAATCTGATTCAGATAAAACAACGAATTACCACATATTGCAATCTTATTATTTTTGCATCAAAATATGAACAACATGCTATACTGGAAGTCACTTATTGTCTCCCTCCTTTTTATTCCGCTATTTGTGGGCTGCGTCAATAAACAGGAGGATGAGCCTAGAGGTAATGAAGAAGTCAATACCTTTCTTATCAAAGGGGTTCTAGAATCGGGTGGAGGTGAGACTGTGGTGGTAGAGGAGATGGGTGCAAGAGAGTTCATTCCAATGGATACCGCTATTTGTAACGAAGAGGGTAAATTCAAGTTGGAGTTTACCCATGATCGTGCAGCCTTCTATATCCTGCGCTACGGTCCGTCGGGCTACATTACATTATGGATGGAGCCGGGTGAGATCCTGGAATTCTCAGGTGGTTTTGATGATAAAGGATTGTATGAGATTGAAGGATCGAAAGGATCTGAGTTGCTGAGGACCCTCTCCCTGGAACACCGGAATACGCTGGATTCCCTGGGAGAGATTACCAAAAGAAATATGGAATGGGTCTCTTCTCCTGATTATGCAGATATGAAAAGGCTCTTCGATCTGCAATTCGATTCGATCAGCAACCAGTTTCGTGACTACTCCCTGAGGTTTATTACGGAGAATGCGAATTCGCCCGTTATCCTTGTAGCTCTCTATAATATGTATGGTCAGGGACTCCCTGTATTCTCTCCCGAAAATGATCTTCAGGTATATCAATTTGTCGACTCAGCCCTTATGTCCACTTTTAGTGAACTAGAAGCAGTGAAGCTGCTTCATTCCCAATTGATGGAAGCGGAGCACATGCTGACTAACGAGGAGCACTCAGGAAAGTTGCAAAAGAGGGAGATCGCTCCCGATTTTGTATCTTCACGCCCGGATGGGAGTGAGCTGGCTCTCTCCGACCTGAAAGGAGAATATGTCCTGATTAGTTTCTGGGCAGGGTGGAGCAGTTTGAGCAGAGAAGAGAACCTTACCCTGAAGAGAGCCATGGAGACCTATAGAGATAGCCGGTTCAGGATCCTACAGATCTCTTTGGATGAAGACAGAGAACTGTGGACCGGGATCATACAGGAAGATCAGCTGGACTGGGATCATGTATGTGACCTGAAACGTTGGGAGACGCCCGTGGTGGATCTCTACCATGTGGAAAGAATACCCAGCAATGTGTTGATCGATCCTGAAGGCAGGATTGTGGAGACCGATCTTTTTGGAGAGCGATTATTAGAGAAACTAGAAATCCTGTTTAAGCAATAAAATAACAAATACTTGCAGATGAATATGAGTTTTGCACGAATATTATTACTGATCATCCTGGTGCCGGTCTTCTCCTGCAGCAGGAACCAAACGGAGATATCAGGAACTATAGAAGGAGGAGAGGGTATGGTCATTGCCCTGGAAAGATTGGATGTAAACCGTACCATAGCGCTTGATACAGTTCGAATCAGAGAAGATGGCTCTTTTTCCTTCAAATTCCGTCAGGAAGAGTCTGAACTTTATATTTTGAAGAATAAGAAAGGTGGGATTTTGAATCTCATGCTCTCTCCCGGTCAACAGGTTAATGTGTCCACAACACTGGATTCATTTGGAACCCACTACCTGGTGAAAGGTTCTCAGGAATCGGAAAACATCAGGCTACTGGTAGAACACCTGGACAACACCAGAGAAATACTGGATTCACTTCAGCAAGAACTCAATACCATAAATGATCCGGAAAGCCCTCAGGTGGAACGTATTCGAAGAGAGTATGCCCAGGCCATCGTAAAACAAAAACGATATACTATCCGGTACCTGGTGGAAAACATGACTTCACTTTCCAGTGCATATGCCCTGTATCAGAAATATGATGATGAGAACCCCGTCCTTGGAGATGGGGTCGATTTGCAATACTTTAAAACGGTTGCGGATTCACTTGAAAAATATCATCCCAACTCTTCTCTGACTATATCTTTGCGAGCTGACATCGACAGAAAGGAGGCCCTTTTTAGGAATGCCACCAAACTCGAAGAACTGCTTGAACTCGCAAATGAAGAATCAGGCATGCTGGATCTTTCGATTCCTGACCGGGAAGGAACAGATATAGCCCTCTCTTCACTGAAGGGAAAAGTGATTCTGGTTGCTTTCTGGGCCTCCGGAAACCCTCAAAGCATTCAGTCCCTATTACAATTGAAACCCATTTACCATCGGTACCATGAACAGGGATTTGAGATATATGCTATCTCGCTGGACAACAACAAGTACAACTGGATGAGCACCATTGATTTCAATGAATTTGGCTGGATCAATGTATCTGAGCTTTCCTACCCAGACTCTCAGGCAAATGTACTGTATAATGTGAGTAACCTTCCCAGTACATTCCTTCTGAACCGGGAAGGTGAGATCGTAGCAAAAAACCTGTATGGAAGGACCCTGGAAACCTGGCTCGATAATCTTATTTAGCTGACAATCAATGTCTGAAAGAACACGCATATATTTTGCATCGGACCTTCATCTGGGCATGCATCCTGTTGAGGATAGTCGTCAGCGTGAACATCTGTTTGTGAAATGGCTGGAGGAGATCCGGGAAGATGCTGCCGAGTTATGGTTGTTAGGGGATGTATTTGATTACTGGTTTGAATACGCCAAAGTGGTTCCCCGGGGTTTTACCAGATTCCTTGGCAAGCTGGCCACTCTGAGTGACGAAGGGATTAAGATCCACCTGATTCCGGGTAATCATGACATCTGGGTATTTAAGTATTTATCCCAGGAGATCGGGATGGAAATACACCGTAAACCTGTATACCGCACCTGGAACAACCACATCTTCTACCTGGGGCACGGGGATGGTTTATACCGGGGTGAACGCGTTTACAGGTTTATCCAGTGGATGTTCAAAAACCGTCTGCTTCAATGGCTGTACGCCCGGATCCATCCCAACGGATCCATCACCTTTGCACACTGGTGGTCGAAAAAGAGTCGTATGAAACACGGAGCATTCGGTTCTTTTCTCGGAGTGGATAAAGAGCACCAGGTCCTGTTTGCCAGGAATAAGCTACAAGAGGATCCCAACATCGAATATTTTGTATTCGGTCACCGCCATATCCCTTTCGATATACGTATTGGTGACCAGAGCCGGGTGATCTGTCTGGGAGACTGGATTGGCAATTTCACTTATGCCGTATTCGACGGGGAAGAACTTCAGTTGAAGAAGTACCTGAAAGACCAGGGTGAAATCATCAGGCAGTAGTTATTTCGTTATCATTCATACCTCACTCAGATGAGGGTGCCTCAAAAGGATGACCGCTTTTGGTTTTCTTAGGGATGCATTTCGTAACGTGCTTATTTACTGAGTAAAAAATGCCAGGTTACTTCAATTGCATCCCTAAGAATAGTGATCAATAAGACTTTTGGCACCCTCGTTGCAGGCTTTGGCGTTGCATGTTTCGAAACAACATACGGGAATTGGAGCCTGTAATTGCCCAGAACATATGGTATGTTAGCTACCTACAAAAATTTGCGAAGCAAAGATTTTAAGTAGCGATATACCATATGTGAAGTGGATATATTACGAAGGCCGCCCCATATGAATGAGACGGCCTAGGCATATATTCGTTATATACTTATCAGGTAAAGAGACCGAGGGTCACGGTAAGTCCTGCCATTACCACAGAAACCATGGTCATCAATTTGATCAGGATATTGAGTGATGGTCCGGAAGTATCCTTGAAAGGATCTCCAACTGTATCCCCTACAACTCCTGCTTTGTGCGCTTCGCTCCCTTTTCCTCCGTAATTGCCCTTTTCAATGAATTTCTTGGCATTGTCCCAGGCTCCTCCTGCATTGTTAAGCATCACAGCCAGTGTAAAACCAGTGGTGAGTCCACCCACCAGCAGTCCCACTACACCAGCCACTCCCAGGATGATGCCAATAGCAATAGGAACAATTAAGGCAAGTAGTGAGGGCAGAATCATCTCACGTTGTGCCCCTTTCGTAGAAATGGCTACGCACTTGGCATATTCCGGAGTAGCTTTCCCTTCCATGATTCCGGGAATCTCGCGGAACTGCCTGCGTACCTCCTCCACCATGGCACCAGCAGCACGTCCAACAGCCTTCATGGTCATGGCACAAAAAACGAAAGCCATCATAGCTCCGATAAAAATCCCTCCCAGCAACAGCGGATTAAACATAGAGAGGTCATATGCCGTTACAAAATCAGTGATAGTCGCGTTGCTCAACTGGACAGCATTAACACCTTCGGCTACTTCGGGTGCATGATCCGTGTAGAATACAGTATCACCCACCTGCTTGAAGCCTTCCACCGCTTTATCTGCAACCTTACCCAACCAGAGTCTGACCTCTTCCATATAGGCGGCAAGTAGCGCCATGGCAGTAAGTGCAGCTGAACCAATAGCAAATCCTTTTCCCGTAGCAGCTGTAGTATTTCCCAGCATATCCAGGGCATCTGTTCTTTCCCTGACTTCAGGGGGAAGTTCAGCCATCTCGGCATTTCCACCTGCATTATCCGCAATAGGACCAAATGCATCGGTGGCCAGGGTGACTCCCAATGTAGAGAGCATACCTACAGCAGCAAATCCAATTCCATATACCCCGTAAGCAAAATTATTGAATCCACCAGAAAAGCCAAATGCAGCCAAAATTCCGATGACGATCGTCACCACAGGGATCCAGGTGGAATACATACCCACTGCAATCCCATCAATAATGGTGGTTGCAGGTCCCTGTTTGGCCTGCGAAGCGATTCCCTTGGTGTACTTGTACTCATCCGAGGTAAAGAGTTCTGTTCCCTGTCCGATCACAACCCCGGCCACCAGACCAGCCACAACAGCGCCGAAGATACCCCAGGTAACCCATCCCTGGACCGCCATAAGGGCCATGGCTACCAGAATCAGCACCGAACTGCCTCCTGTTCCTAAAAGTAATGCATTCAGCAGATTCTTCTGCGTGGCTGATTCCTTGGTACGTACCATGAAGATCCCTAATATGGAAAGTACAATACCAATTCCGGCAACGATCATGGGGGCTACAACAGCCATTCCCTGCTTCACCGGATCAAATTCACCACTAAGAACCGGCAGAGCAGCTCCCAAAGCCGCAGTGGCCAGGATGGAACCGGCATACGATTCATACAGGTCAGCTCCCATACCGGCCACATCACCTACATTATCACCTACGTTATCAGCAATGGTAGCCGGATTGCGAGGATCATCTTCCGGAATTCCGGCTTCAACTTTACCCACCAGGTCAGCTCCCACATCAGCAGCTTTTGTGTAAATACCACCTCCCACACGAGCAAAAAGCGCCTGGGTAGAAGCACCCATTCCAAAGGTCAGCATCACAGCTGTGATCTCAATAAGTTTTTCCTTTTCAGTAGTGCCTTCATGTACAAAGGTCAGCCCTAACCAGTGCAGACCTTGATCCATATTATCGGGTGTGAATACGAATTTATTGAGGATCCAGAACCAGCCAGTGATGTCCAGCAATCCAAATCCAACCACAATAAGACCCATCACTGCTCCACTACGGAATGCCACCTGCAAGCCTCTATTCAGCGACTGAGATGCTCCATGTGCAGTTCTGGCAGAAGCAAAAGTTGCCGTTTTCATTCCCAGAAATCCACAGAGACCGGAAAAGAATCCTCCTGTGAGAAAGGCTACCGGCACAAAGGGATTCTGCACTCCCAAATACGCGAGGACGATCAAAATGATCAGCAGAACTCCAAATACAAGCCCCACTACCCTGTACTGGCGTCTCAGGTATGCCATGGCACCTTCACGCACGTACTGCGCAATCTCTTTCATGCGGTCGGTACCTTCGGAGTTCTTCATCATGCCTTTAAAGAAGATCCAACCGAAAAGCAGTGCCACAACAGCAACCAGCGGAAGCATCCAGAATAGTCCAAAAATGTTTTCCATAACTCTAATATTTAAGTGTTTAGTCTAATTCAGGCCTCAAAGATATGGAATTTGATCTTAGAATGATGTTAAATTATTTGTCTTAATGATAAATTGATAATACCTTTTATTGCAGCTATATTTGTATAGATCTAAATATCGAACCATGAAACGAACATGTTCTTTTTTATTTATAAATATTGCAATAGGATATGAGTAAAAAAGAATATGTGAGAGCGAACCGAGGAACGATGTGACGAGTTCATGAGCAGCTGAAAGCTGCGAATAACCTGTTGTATCTGTTCTCAATTTTTAATTACTTTATTTTCAAATAATTATATAATTCTAAGCAGATGAAAAATGTAACCCGGTTACTCGCCATTTTGAGCATGGCAGCTTTTTCAACGGTTTCTGTTGCCGCTCAGTGCATTCCAGATACTGCTAATTGTAAGGATACAGGAGATCCGGGGCAGATCTGTCCTGAGAACCTCCCGGACGTAGTGGTAAATGTTCCGTATGATACAACTATTACAGTAATCCCACCAGATACATTTGATAATAATGGTATTTTAATTCCCATTTCTTATATAATCCTAGATACCGTTCTCAATCTACCACCAGGTATCAATTATCAAGCGAATGCGGAGATATTCTACCCCGATTCGGCCTATTGTGTCCAGATCTTCGGGACACCCACTGAAGCAGGTGACTTTCCCTTGGCCATTTATGTCACACCCTTTGTCGATATTGGAACCGGAACTCCTATAAGTGCCGGTCAGGTCATAGATAGTACTTCCGTTATAATGACTGTAATTGGACCTTCAGGATTTGATCCCTTTCAGATTCAGAAATTCAAGGTCCTGCCCAACGTTCCCAATCCATTCACCGAGATCACCAGGCTGGGTTTCTATACTCCATTTGATGACCGGGTCGAATTGAAGGTGTACAATATCCTGGGAGAATTGATGCATGATGAGAAACAGGGAGCTCCTCCCGGAGAACACTATTTTCAGTTTGATGGAAGTGCACTTATTCCCGGTACATACTTCTATAAAGTAACCAACAGCAACACTTTCTTCACCGGGAAGTTCATTAAATCGAAATAACTCATCGTTAAAAGGTGAGTCTTGCCTGAAGAGTTATATTCCTGGGTGGTCCGATATCTCCGGGTCTCCCCAGGTATTCAACATTGAAAGCATTTTTCAGGATGGCGTTGATCCGGACCATCTGGCTTATGTTCCATCCCAGTCTGAAGTCAAGTACGGTATACCCCGAAGCATGGTCGTGCCAGTAATCTGGAAATCCAGGTTGCAGTAGATTCCCTATCAGCGGATCTATGAATACTCCATCCACATTGATCATCCTTGAGTTAAACAGCAGGTTTACTCCTGCGAAGATCCTCCACAACTCTCCTTCCAGATCCGCTTTGATCAGATGACGCCGCCGGTATTTCAGAATATATGCTTCGTTATCTTCTCTTCCTTGCTCTTCCAGTATGGAAGGATCAACCGGATTCATATAGGTATACCCTCCTATGCACTGTAACTTTACAGGCCCAACTTTCCCGGTACCGTTGAGTGAGAATTCTGCACCGTTGATTCTCGCTGTTCCTATGTTGAGTGCTTTGAAACCCACATCATCTATGGTGGGGATAGCATCAGGAGGATCAGGATAGGCACCGAAAGTATATTCGATCATATTGTTGTACTCCGTCCAAAAGAACGCCAGGTCAGCAAATCCCACCCAACTTCCCGAAGAAAAGCCCTGCTTGACTCCCAACTCAGCTGCCCATCCTCTTTCCGGCTCCAGTTCAGGATTAGGGAAAATCTTCAATCCACCCACAACCGCATCGGCATATTTCTCAGCCACCGAGGGGAATCGGTACCCCTGACCAATGGAAGTCCTGATAAAGGTAGCTTTCCCCGGTTGGTAATTAAGTCCTGCTCTGAATACGGGCAATGAATAATAAAACACCTCATTGAGTGAGTTTAGTTCCCACCGCACTCCTGAAGAGACTTTCAGCCGGTTGATCACATGCGCATCCAGTTGCGAGTAAACAGCTGTGTTTGAACCCATATGATTCTCATACAGGTTTGCAATTACCGTATTTCGCGTAAATGAGAGTCCACTTGTCCAATGGGTTCGGTTTCTGAATTTCTTTAAATATCTGTATTCTCCATACCAGAGATTCGCATAACTACTAAATGTAGTTCTCAGTGCAACATTCCCCACACTGTAAAGCCTGGCTTTCAACGAATGCTTATCACCTGCGGGAGTAAAATACTCCACATAGGGATCAATATTATATCTGTGCCCTGTCAGGGGGGCAACGGTCTCCGGATTCTGCCGGTAAGCTCCTGAATCGGCATTCAGCCATAACAGAAAATCTGCCTGATCGATATACATAGCGCTGACTGCTACGCCGGCGGTGAGTCCCTGAATTTTTTTGAAGCGGTATCTCAAAGCCAGGTTTCCTCTGATCCTGTTTTCATAATCCCCCTCACGATAGCCCTCATCCTTAAAATAGTTACCTCCCAGAGAGAAATCGAGGTTTCCGATCTTTCTCAGGTGAGAGAAGGATCCCCCTGTAAACAGGGGTCTACGCTCCCACCAGATCAATTCACTCCGCCTGGGATCCATAAAGGTTCCTCCGAAGAGAGTTACCTCTGTTTTCGGTTCGTTACCCGGAAAACGGGTGCGAAGATTGATGGCTCCGTTCAGTGCCGACGAACCGAATAGCACCGAAGAGGCACCTTTAATCACCTCTATCTGGTTCAGGTTCTCTACTGGTAGATAGTTCCATTTGATATCACCTGCATCACCAGAGATCAAAGGAAGGTCATCCACCAGCATCAACACCCTGCTTCCCACCCCGTAGCTGAATCCGCTACCTCCCCGGATGCTGGGTTGCCCGTCAAGAATACTGATCCCGGAGGTCTTCTCCAGTATCTGATCGAGTGAAGCAATATTCTGGTTAGAGAGTTGGTGAGGCTTAATCAGGTCAATGGAGACAGTTACGTCAGATAACTTCTGCTCATATTTTCCTGCGCTCACCACTACCTCTTCCAAGACCCGGCTTATGACCGACATCCTGATACCAATTGTAAGCACCTCTCCGGATTCAATAGTTAACTCCTCCTTCTGCATTTCATATCCCACATAAAAGAATTCGATAGTATGCGTACCCGGACTAAGATCAAAGAGGAATTTCCCCTGGTCATTTGTGGTGGTTCCCGTGGAACGGTCAGCACTGATATTCACTGCCACCATAGGCTCTCCTGTTTGCCGGTCATACACAGTACCCACCAGCGTACCTGTTTCCTGGGATTGGAGAAAGGTTCCAGTCAATGCAAATATCACGAACAGCAACTGCCTCATAGACAAATCTTTATCATTTCA
>CAZURA010000153.1:0-12829 GCA_964622985.1 uncultured Bacteroides sp.
GAAGGTGCAATGGCCGATATAGCAGTGCTTAGTCTGCAGGAGGGTGATTTTGGATTTGCAGATACCAAAGGCTGGAAGATCAATGGTGGTCAAAAGCTCGTATGTGAGTTGACCCTCAGGGAGGGAAAAGTAGTATGGGACCTGAACGGTATCTCTATGCCTGAATGGAAGTGATCGGGTGATGGGTAAAAAGAGTACAAGTGTCACAATATAACTATGCTTAAACAGACCTGAATTATGAAAAAGAATGTACAAAACTCCAGAAGAAAAGCATTAAAAGGAGTATTGGCAGCCATGGCTGTCGGATTGGGAGGCGCTCATGCCAAAGCAGCCACTCCTAAAGTAAGAACCAGGAAAAAAATTGCATCCAACATCACCAAATCGGATGATGTTCCCCTCTTCTCCGGAGCTGTAGCTCACGGAAACCTGCTCTTTATTGCGGGTAAAGGATACCACAAGGAAGGGGATATTTCTGTTCATACAGATCATGTCCTGAAAGAACTGGAGAAAGAGCTGGTGAAGAACGGTTCATCTATGGACAAGGTTTTGAAGGTGAATGTTTACCTGCATGACCTGAACGATTATCATGCTATGAATAAGGTGTACAGGGGACGCTTCGGGGAAAATCCTCCCGTAAGGACCACCGTGGCCACGTATGGTGGCGTTCCGGGGAAATCACTGGTGGAGATAGATTGTATCGCAGCACTGGATTAACATGGTTACAAGAAGAACATTACTCAAAAATCTGGCCGGATTACCGCTGGTGGGAGGCCTGTTCAGCACAGGGCTCTTCGCCGGCACTCCGGTACTGACCCAAAGCGTCCGGAGGGACTATTTTAAGGAGCTGGGAGTGCGGACCTTTATTAACGCGGCAGGGACCTACACTTTCATGACCGGATCACTGATGCGCCCGGAAGTGATTGAAGCCTATAACTACGCTACCAATGAATATGTCCTTCTGGATGACCTGCAGGACAAGGTGGGAGAAAGAATTGCATCCCTGCTACACTGTGAGGCTGCCACCATCACAGCCGGAGCCGCTTCAGCCATTACCCTGGGGACCGCAGCTGTTCTTACCGGGATGGATACGGAAAAGGTGGTACAGCTTCCCGATCTCACGGGGATGAAAAGTGAAGTGATCATACAGAAGTCCCATCGCATTGTCTATGACCATGCCATCAGGAACTGCGGGATCAAACTGGTGGAGGTGGTCACCCGGAAAGAACTGGAAAAAGCCATTAACGAAAAGACCGCCATGATGTGGTTCTTCAATGGAAACAATTTTGTGGGCGAAGTCCAGGATGAGGAATTCGTAAAGATTGCCATCAAGCATGGAATTCCTTCCTTTAATGATTGCGCCGCAGACGTACCTCCAGTAGAAAACCTCTGGAAATATACCGATATGGGTTTTGATCTGGTTACCTTTTCGGGAGGTAAAGGGCTGAGGGGACCACAGAGTGCAGGACTGCTCACAGGTAAAAAGAAATACATCGATGCGGCCCGCTTGCATGCACCCCCACGGGGGAATACCATTGGAAGAGGTATGAAAGTGAACAAGGAAGAGATTCTGGGCATGCTGGTCACCATTGAATCTTACCTGGCACGTGACCATGAGGGGGAATGGACCCTATGGGAGAAGCAGATACAAACCATCCATGATGCCGTGGCCTCCATAAAGGGAGTAAAACCAGAAATACATGTACCCAAGGTGGCCAATCATGTGCCCTCATTGAAGATTTCCTGGAAACCTGATAAAATCGGTATCACTCCCGATCAGGTGAGACAGAAGCTCAGAGAAGGGCATCCTTCCATCGAAACGGTGGGTGGGGCAGATTCGATAGGGATCACCACGTGGATGATGCAGCCCGGTCAGGAGAGGATCGTGGCCAGCAGGCTCAGGGATATCTTGTTAAGTTAATCTCCGGTCCGTTGTTCAAAATTACCCTCATCATTTTGCTGGTTACTTTTGGTTGCCAGAAAAACCATGAGTATTATGTCTCTCCCTCGGGCAATGATCAGCATCCCGGCACCAGGAAACAACCTTTTGCCACCATTCAAAAGGCCAAACAAGAGGTGCGTTCCGTGCTGAAACGTAATCCGCACTCAGATGTCACCATCTATCTCGATGGAGGCATATATCCCTTGACCGAACCCCTGACTTTCAAGCCGGAAGATTCGGGAAAGGGCAATGTAAGGGTAATATACACGGCCCTTCCCGGAGAATATCCATTTGTATCAGGTGGAGTAGAGATCAATGGATGGAAACAAACGAAAAAGCACATGTGGGTAGCCAACTTGCCACCCATTGGAGATGAATCGTGGAGTGCCAGGGAGCTCTTCATTGAGGGTAGAAGGGCTCCCAGAGCCAGGCACCCCAATGAAGGATACCTTCGGGTTGACCGGGTGGGAGCTGATAACCGCACTCACTTCTATCACCGGACAGAAGAATTTCCCATACCTGAAGATCCGGCGAAGGTAGAGTTGATCTTGCTGCACGACTGGTCCATTACCCGGATCAACTTAAAGGAGATTGACTCTAAAGAACATCGGATCACCGCCATGGATTCCATCGGTGCGAAAGTGCTCAGTTTTTTTACCATCGGGAACTGGGAACCCGATCCCAGGTATTATCTGGAAAATGCACCTGAATTTCTGGACCACCCCTACGAATGGTATCTGGATAAGACCGATCAACAGATCCACCTGATGTTACCGGAAGGTGAGGATCCCAACAGCTTGGAGGTGATTGTACCCTACGCAAAAAAGCTGCTCTCCCTGCAGGGCACTGAAGATCACCGGATGGGCAACCTATCCTTCGAAGGGATCACCTTTGCTTATTGTGCCTTTGATCTCCCGGCTGAAGGCTATGCCGGAATACAGGCCTGCCACATGGATCCACGTGGAGGAGACGAGAACTGGGATGTGGTTCCCAGTGCAGTGGACGTCTCATGGGCTGAACAGGTCCTGTTCAATCAATGTTCCTGGGAACACCTGGGTGGATCGGGGCTCTGGCTGGGTGCAGGATCCCGAAACAATACCGTTACAAATTGCCGGTTCAGTGATATTTCAGGAAATGGAGTGATGATCGGAGAAGGTAGCAGTCGCCGGATCGATGGAGATCCCTGGTGGAGAGGTGCCCCTGAACAGGCTGCTTCGGGCAACCGGGTGGAGCATTGTGAGATCTCCAGTACAGGTCAGCAGTTTTTTGGTGCAGTGGGCATATGGTGCGGGATTACCGCCCATACTACGATCAACAACAACCTCATCTACGATCTCCCTTATACAGGGATATCTGCAGGCTGGCATTGGAGCCCTGAGCCTACCCCCTGTCGCGGACTCAAGATCGAACATAATCACATACATCACATCATGAAGATCCTCAGCGACGGAGGGGGGATATACGTATTGGGACTGCAGCCCGGGGGTTTGATCAACGGGAATCACATTCACCATGTGGATGTGAATGCAGGCAGGGCGGAAAGTAATGGCATGTTCCTGGATGAAGGGTCAACCAGTCTGACCATTACCCAAAACCTGATCCATCACATTGCCAGGTCGCCCCTGCGATTCCACAGGGCCACCACCAATCTGGTGTCGGAGAATATCCTGGTTTGCGGGGAGGGCATCCCACCTGTAAGGTATAACCGGACCCGGGAGAAAGATATCACCATGAAAAACAACCAGGTCCTGTCGGTCACCCGAGCAGCCGATATGCAGCTACTGAAAGAGGCCATTAAAAACCATCCGGCGGGAATTTCGGAACAATGAAACGACGACGGTTTATCAAACAATGCGGTGCCGCAGGTGTTGGAACCCTCACTCCTTTCCCTTGGAATTCAGCCCTGTCCGCTGGGGCCACACACCCCAATGACCAGGAGCATGAAGCCGACATCATAATCGTTGGAGGGGGATTGGGCGGTTGTGCTGCTGCTCTGGCTGCATGCAGGAATGGAGCCTCGGTGATTATGACCGAACCCACCGACTGGATCGGGGGACAGGTGAGCCAGCAGGTAGTACCTCCGGATGAGCATCAATGGATCGAGACTCATGGACGGACAGCAAGCTACGCCCTCTACCGTTCCATGATACGGAAGTACTACCGTCAGCATTACGCCCTATCACCATCGGCCAGAGATGCAAAGTACCTGAATCCTGGTAATGGTGCGGTATCCAGAATATGCCATGAACCTGCTGTCTCCGTTGCTGTACTTCATTCCATGCTTACTCCGGCCATACAAAAAGGTCAACTGAAACTATTGCTGAATACAGAGCCGGTGGAAGCTTTTACTGAAAAGGATAAGATCCGTTCCATCCGCTGCCTGAGCGGAAGTTCAGAAAGATCCGTGATCCTGCATGGGAGTTATTTTATAGATGCCAGTGAAGAGGGTGATCTCCTGGCTCTATCCCGGACCGAGTATTTTATTGGAGCCGAATCGCGTGACCAGACCGGGGAACTTCATGCTCCGGAAAAGGCAGATCCGGGAAACATCCAGGCCCTGACCTGGTGTTTTACCATGGACCACCTGGAAGGAGAAGATCATACCATTGAACCTCCCCCCATGTACGATTTCTGGAGGGAACATGTTCCTCCTCTGACACCCTCCTGGCCAGGACGACTGCTATCTCTGGAATACACCCATCCCAGATCAATGCGCCCAAAAAAGCTAGAGTTCGTACCACCGGACAAAACGGGCATACTTCCGGTCACAGACGCCCTGAACCTTTGGTTGTACCGAAGAATCATCGATAAGAACAATTTTAAGCCAGGCACATATCCAAGCGACATCACCCTGGTGAACTGGCCCCAGAACGATTTTATGCTGGGGAATATTACCGATGTGACTCCCGAAGAGCGTAAATATAACCTCCACAGGGCAAAACAACTGAGTCTCTCCCTGCTTTACTGGTTGCAGACCGAGGCACCCAGACCCGATGGAAAACAGGGCTGGAGAGGGCTCCGGCTGCGAAAGGATATTACGGGTACGGAAGATGGACTGGCAAAATATCCCTATATCAGGGAATCCAGAAGGATAGTGGCTGAATATACAATTACAGAGCAAGATATCTCTTTAGAGGACCGTATGAGAATCACCGGACAATCTGCCACTGAGGCAACAGCCAAAGCATACACGGATTCTGTTGGAATCGGTTATTATCCTTTGGATCTGCACCCCAGCACCGGAGGAAACAACTACATTGATATGGCCAGTCTCCCCTTTCAGATTCCCCTGGGATCACTGATTCCGGCACGTATGGAAAATCTCATACCGGGTTGCAAGAACATAGGTACCACACACCTTTCCAATGGGTGCTACCGACTTCATCCCGTGGAGTGGTCCGTCGGGGAGGCAGCCGGTACATTGTGCGCCTTTTCCCTGACCAAAAAAACCGTCCCCCGAAAAATCAGGAACTCAACCATACTACTTGACGAATTTCAGAACATATTGGCCAGCCAGGGTATCGAATTAAGGTGGCCTGACCAGAGATAAAAACGTATATAACCAGTATATAACAATACCAAATCCCGCGTTATGAAATATCTATCCATGCTTTTCGCTCTCCTTATAGTATCACTTGCTGCCTGTGAGCAGACAGAGAAGGGATCCACCTATAAAGTAGCCCGTACTGAAATCAGACCCCAAATTGATGCCATCTGGGACAAGAAGCCCTGGACCGGGATCGAACCTCTTCAGCTGGACCACTTCATGGGTGAAGAACCGGATCATTTCCCAATCACTCAGGCTAAAATAGCCTTTGATAGCGAAGCGATCTATGTGATCTTCAAGGTCCTGGACCGGTATGTAAAAGCGGTGGCGCAAAAAAACCAGGGACCGGTCTGGAAGGATAGTTGCGTGGAGTTCTTCTTCTCTCCTGAAAACAGTACGGAGAAGGGGTATTTCAACCTGGAGATGAATTGCGGAGGCACCATGTTGTTTCACCACCAGATGGAACCCCGCACCAATCAGAATCCCATCTCAGATGAGTTAATACAACAGATTGATGTGGCCCATACCCTGCCTTCCATTGTGGATCCAGAGATCGAGGGAGATACCACATGGATCGTTGAGTACAGGATCCCTTTTGCCATACTGGGTGACTATCATACCTTTACCATACCTCAATCGGGAACCTTGTGGCGGGCAAACCTCTATAAATGTGCCGATGAAACCTCACATCCTCACTGGCTCACCTGGGCACCGGTGGATGTTCCACATCCTGATTTCCACCGGCCGGAATTCTTTGGAGTACTGGAATTCGAATAATTGCCTTATGAATCATTCTCTCTTTCTTTCCTGATGAGATAACTACACTTTTGTTATTTTTGCAGGCATGAAGTTGAAGGAGTTGAATGACAATTTCGATGCTCCGGAAATCAGAGCTGATTTTCCTGTGATCATCAACCAACTCCCGGATAGGGAAACCGGGCCTGTGAGCCAGGCTGAGCCTGTATCTTCACAGGATCAATGTTAAATCTCTTTTACCATGGCACTTAAATGCGGGATCATAGGAGTAGCGAATGTGGGGAAGTCCACGCTCTTTAATTGTATGTCCAATACCCGGGTGGAGACTTCCAGCTTTGCTTTCACTTCCAGCAAATCCAACGTAGGAGTGATCCACGTTCCCGATCCCCGGTTGTACCACCTGGAGAGTTTCCAGCCCACGGAGAAGATCACTCCTGCCACGGTAGATATAGTGGATATTCCCGGGCTGACCAAAGGGGCCAGTCACGGCGAAGGGGTGGGAAACAAGTTTCTCTCCGACATACGAAATACCGATGCCCTGGTCCATGTACTGCGGTGTTTTGATGACGACAACCTGCCTCATGTGGACGGCTCGGTGGATCCGGTCAGGGATATAGAGACTATCAACCTGGAGTTGCAGGTGAAGGATCTGGAGTCGGTGGAGAAAAAGATGGAGAGGCTGGCCAAAGTGGCCAAATCGGGTGACAAAGAGGCCCGGCAAGGAATCGAGGTACTGGAAAAATACAAAGCTCACCTGGAGGATTTTCAGAATGCACGCACCCTGGAAGTGAGTGAAATAGAGCGGAAACATGTGGAGGACCTCTTCCTGCTCACCAGTAAACCGGTGATGTACGTGTGCAATGTGGAGGATGAAGCGGCCAAGGCAGGCAATGCCCATGCAGTTAGAGTAAAGGAATTCCTGGCAGAAGAAGATGCCGAGGTGCTGATACTGGCGGCAAAACTGGAGTCGGATATAGCAGAGCTGGAGGATGAAGAAGACCGCAAGGAGTTCCTGGAGGATGCGGAACTGGAAGAACCGGGGGTGGACAAGCTGATCCGTTCCGCCTATTCCATGCTCAATCTGGTCTCATTTTTTACTATGGGTCCCAAGGAGATCAGGGCCTGGACCATCCGCAAAGGGGCTACGGCTCCGGAAGCTGCTGGTGCTATACACTCTGACCTGCAGAGAGGATTTATCCGGGCGGAGGTGATCAAATATGAGGATCTCATTGCTCTGGGGTCTGAGCAAGCCTGCAAGGAAAAGGGCAAGTTGTCGGTTGAAGGCAAGAACTACATAGTGGAAGAGGCTGATATACTGCATATCCGTTTTAACGTGTAGTGTCTTCGCACTTTTCTTTATCCAACGTGTCTATAGTACATGAACTACACTCTTACTAAACACATCTCACTCTTGATAGCCGGTCTGATGACCATGGCTTTCCTGGATGCCCAGTGGCTGGAGATGCAGTTCGATGACAGTGACATGGCCCTCGATCTCACCGAAGCCTTCTCGTTCCAGAAGTACCCCACCTATGAACAGTACACAGAGATGATGCAGCAGTTTGCCAGGGACTATCCGGAGATCTGCCTCCTGGATACCTTTGGATACTCTGTGGAAGGCCGCCTGTTACTGGCTCTGAAAATCAGTGACCAGGTGGAACAGGAGGAAGCCGAAGCAGGCTTCTTCTATACCTCATCCATGCATGGGGATGAATTGGTGGGGTTTGTCCTGCTGCTCAGGTTGGCCGATTATCTATTATCCAGGTATGAATCCGATGGCGAGGTGACGGAACTGGTGGGCAACCTGGCCATCTGGATCAATCCCCTGGCCAATCCCGACGGGAGTTACTCTGCCGATAACGGTGTATCGCTGAAGAATGCTGTGCGGAAAACCAAAAAAGGCATCGACCTCAACCGGAATTTCCCTGATCCCGGGAAGGCTGAACCTGACGACACCACGGGCCGTGCTACAGAGAACCGCTATATGATGGAGTTCCTCAGAAAACATAAGTTTACCATGTCTGCCAACATCCATAGCGGGGCTGAGGTGGTGAACTATCCCTGGGACCATACCGCAGCACTTCATGCAGATGATGAGTGGTACCGTTTCATCTCCAGGGAATATGCCGATGAAACCATGGCGGTGGATCCGGAATATATGTTCGGCTGGCCCGATGTGGGAATTACCAACGGGTATCAGTGGTATTACATTGATGGAGGGAGACAGGATTATATCAATTACTACCTGGAAGGACGTGAAGTGACCCTGGAACTCTCCAACGAGATGAAGCTGCCATCAGATCTTCTGGACACCTACTGGAATATCAACCGCCGGTCGCTGCTGAATTACATGGCTCAAAGCATGTACGGAATCCGGGGTATGGTGACCGACCTCCAAACCGGTGATCCCCTCAAGGCCCGTATCACCATTCCCGGACATGACAGCTCCTACTCGGTAGTACACAGCTCTGCAGGTCACGGCGATTTTTACCGTCTGATCAAGGAGGGAGTCTACGACCTGGTGGTCTCCTCTTCCGGATACTACAATGATACCGTGATGGCAGTACCGGTCACCGATTATCAGGCTACCCCGCTTCAGATTCAGCTTGAACGCGATCCTCATGCATCCCTTGCCATCAGGCGTGCTCCCCAATTCAGGATCTATCCAAATCCCACACACGGAGAACTCATTATTGAAGCCCATCAACAGCTGCCAAGATCCACTGAGATCAGCATCTATGGAACAGATGGCATTCAATATCTGCACCTCTCCACCCATCTTTCTGATGATCCCTTTGCTCTTTCCATCCATACACTTCCCAGTGGATTGTATGTCATCAGGATTACCTCAAATGAGTATACCTACAGTAAGATCTTCATGAAAGAGTAGGGTAGTGCGACAGTTTCTCGAGCCGAATCCTGTTTGTAACTTCAACCCTCTTCTTGTTTTGATTTTTGTACTTTTAGCTGAGAACCAGCGTTATCAATATGATAATGAATCCTGGAATAAAGCAGATCATCATGCACTTTAAGAATAGAATCTATTACCTGACAGGGATTATCATGGCACTTACGGCCATGGTGATTACTCCCATGTTGAATCTGTCACCCTCCCTGCTGGCCCAGGATATCTCTGCGGGTTATGAGCCCAAATCAAGGATTCTATTTATTTTCGATGCCTCTAACAGCATGGCAGGACAGTGGGAAGGAGACAGGAAGATCGATATAGCCAGAGAGATCCTCTATGAGGTGGTCGACAGCCTGGAGAAGTTGGACAATGTGGAGATGGCTCTGCGGGTGTATGGACATCAGAGCCCTGTCCCTCCGCAGGATTGTTCCGACACCAAGCTCGAAGTACCCTTTAGTCCGAGCAACGCATCCCGGATCAGACAGAAGCTCCGGTTCGTCAATCCAAAAGGTACCACACCCATCGCCCACTCCCTGGAGTTGGCCCCCGACGATTTCCCCCCCTGCGGGAATTGCCGAAACATCATTTTGTTGATCACCGATGGAGTGGAAGCTTGCGATGGTGATCCCTGCAAGGTCTCCCTCCGCCTTCAGAAAAAGGGGATAATCCTGAGACCTTTTGTCATTGGAATTGGAAGTGATCCGGGTTTCCGGGAGACATTTAACTGTATCGGAGAGTATTACGATGCTCCCAGCAAACAGGGATTCAGAGAAGCACTCGAAGTAGTGATCACCCAGGCACTCAATGCAACCAGTGCACAGGTCAACCTGCTGGATAGTGACAAGCGGCCCACCGAAACCGATGTCAATGTGATCTTCTACGACCGCTTTTCAGGTGTGATCCGTTACAACATGATACACACCCTCAACAGCAAAGGAAATCCCGACACCCTCTCCCTGGATCACATGAGTACCTATGATGTATTGGCTCAAACCATTCCTCCTGCCAGGGTCGACAACATTAAACTGGTTACCGGTCGCCATAATACCATCGGTTTGGATGCACCACAGGGATACCTGCATGTCCGCACCTCCAGAGGAAAGGCCTACGATCAGGAAAAGATCCTGGTAAAAAAGGCTAACGAGCCTCGCACCATCAATATCCAGAAGATGGGCCATATAGGTAAATACCTGGTGGGGCACTACGATCTGGAAATCCCTATCTACCCGCTCATGATCGTGGAAGATGTAGAGATACTGCAGAGCTACACCACCTCAGTGGAGATACCGGCACCGGGATTTGTTACTTTCAGTGCACAGCAACCCGGAGCGGGATCACTCTATCAACTTACTGCCGAAGGTGAACAGATCTGGGTCGTGAACCTGCTTGAGAATTCAAAATCTCAGGGATTCTATCTCCAGCCTGGCACCTACCGGGTCATATTCAGACGAGCCGACCTGAAGTCCACCTCCTTCACTGTGGTCAGGGATTTCAAAGTGGATCAGGGATCCTCTGAGATGATCAAATTCTATTAAACCTTTCCGAAACCTATTGGTCTAACCCACAAATCATGCAGGAACATGCCGGAATGGGATGACAGGGAGATCTTAGAAGGAATAGCCACTCCGGGACAGGAGGAAGCAGCGTTTAATCAGCTGGTTCTGAAATATCAGGAGCGGTTGTACTGGCATATCCGGAAAATGGTACTGAATCATGACGATGCCGATGATGTTCTGCAAAACACCATGATCAAAGTATGGAGGTCTGTGAAGGATTTTCGCTCAGATTCGGGGCTTTTTACCTGGCTCTACCGCATTGCTACCAATGAGTCCCTCTCCTTTCTGAAACAAAAGAAGAGGAAAGAATTCACTCCATGGGATAGTGTGGAACACAAGATGAGCGAATCCCTGGAATCTGATCCCTGGTTCAATGGGGATGAGATTCAGCTGAAACTACAACAGGCCATTCTAAAGCTCCCTGAAAAACAGAGAATCGTATTCAACATGAAGTACTTTGATGAAATGAAATATGAGGAGATGGCAAAGATCCTGGGCACTTCAGTGGGTGCTCTCAAAGCCTCCTATCACCACGCAGTAAAAAAAATTGAGTCCATGCTGGGTGAAGATTAAACCATCTTCTGGTATAAAGGTCTAACCATTAAGTGCATAGTATATGAACAAAAAACCTAATAAAGACCAAATGCTCCAGGATTCGCTGAAGAAACATCCCTTTAGGGTACCGGAAGGCTATTTTGAAAGCTTTTCGGAAAGGGTGCAGGAGAGGATCAGAGAGGAGAAAGAGAGAGAGCAACCTGTTCGCCGGATTGGCACATTTACCCGGTTCAGGGTAGCCATGGCAGCCGCAGTGGTTGGACTGGCTTTAATCAGCTATTCTGTCATACGGATTACCGGATCCCGTGGAGGAACAAATGGGAGCTTTCCCGATGTGGCACTGCTTGAGCAGCTCCATATGATCGATGATGATTCCTATCTCATTGACCTGATGGAGTCTGAAACAGAAGAACTTGATGCAGAGGAAGCCTTTGCAACTCAGGCCATCGAATACCTGGCCATCAAGGACGTAGAAATGGATCTTATTTTTGAATAAGCTAAAAGAGATTGTCATGAAAAAACGTATCACCCGTAGTCTAGCGTTTCAGTTTCTCGTGGTATTCTCCACCTTCCTGGTGGGTAGTACCTGGAGTTTGCCTATGATGGCGCAATCGCAGGAACAAATTGAGAAATTTAACCAGGAGAGGAAAACTTACTTCACTAAACACCTCGAATTGACGGAATCGGAATCGAAGGCTTTCTGGCCTGTGTATAACGATTTCCACAACCGAAAAATGAAGATCGTGGAAGAGGAGCGGAATAACTTCTCCTACATGCATAATAATTTTGACAACTTAACGGATAGCGAGATCACCGATATCATCAAAAAGATCAGCGAGCTTAAAAAGGCCCAACTCACCCTGGAGATCGAATATTATCAGGATAAGTTCATGGAAGTGCTACCCCCCAAGAAAGTCCTTAAGCTCTATAAAGTGGAATGGGATTTCAGGCGTCACCTGCTGAGAAAATTGCGAGGCCATCAAAGAGAAAATGGAGGCAGCAAATCGAGGGGTGAGGCAAGTGGCAGAAGTCGTGGAGGTATGGCTCCTCCTCCTGAGCTCCTTTTCTAGCAAAGGATCCCCACCCTGGCGTATGACCGGAACTACTGCATGTCATCCGGAGAGTAATCACGAATAACCAGCAAGTCTTCAGGAAGATCCAATTTCACATCCCGCAGGAAGGTAACACTGGCATCAATATCGCGGTACATCACCTTATCGTCATTCACAAAAGAGACCTGTTCTCTATATTCAGCCAGGAAGTTCTCCAGGTAGGGACTGGTGCGGGCAGGTCGCCTGAACTCCAGGGCCTGGGCCGCATTGTACAACTCAATGGCCAGGATCCGCTCCAGATTGAGTAAGACCCGGTAAGCCTTTGTGGCTGCGTTGGCACCCATGCTCACATGATCTTCCTGGCCCTGGGAGGATTCTATGGAATCTACCGAGGAAGGGGTACAGAGTTGCTTATTGTGGCTCACCATGGAAGCTGCTGTATACTGAGGAATCATGAACCCGGAATTGAGACCTGGGTTAGCCACCAGGAAATGAGGTAAACCGCGGGTTCCGGAA
>CAZURA010000154.1:0-12756 GCA_964622985.1 uncultured Bacteroides sp.
CAAATTAAAAGAAAAAAAGAAACCGTCTCATGTTGACTTATGAGACGGCTTCTTTTTTGGCTTATTACAATATGTTACCCGGATCTTTTTTGAGTAGTAACGAACCCGCATAAACACTGGGATGGAGAGCTCTTCCACTTTTTCATTAACTTTGTAAACGACAATCAATCAGGCATATAACAAAACGACACCTTATGTTTTATGAAGAGATCAGGTCATCTGTCTGACTTTAATTGAGTTAGCGACTAGGTTAATTTCTTGTTAATAAAATGGGGTTTATTTCACCCATTACACTTTCGAATTCTTCTTAATTTCATTTCCCGAAATCTGTATCATAAAGGACCCCTTTTTTCATCATCCTGTAAAGGAAAATCAATTGATTTTTGGTATGTTAAAAGAGGGCCTTATTCCCTCTATTCTCGAGGACGTTATTTGTAAAGATCAGACTTCCAGTCAATTACAGGCCTGTTGATATTAGTTCATAACTAGGAGCTAATTGGGCCAACCCAATGACTATTTTGGTGTTGTATAGAGCACCCACCTTTAGGCATATTTTTAAATTGATCAGAATGGCAGACAAGGCAGTACCGCAGAAAAACTTGACGATTGTTGAAAAGGAGTTGACCGGAGGAAACGAAGGAGTGGCTGAAAAGGAACAGAAGCTTCGACAAACGTACAGTTTTGATGAAGCCTTTAAAGCGTCGTTGGATTACTTTGAAGGGGACGAATTAGCTGCCAGAGTTTGGGTGAACAAATATGCATTGAAAGATTCCCAGGGTAAGATTTATGAGCGTACTCCGGATGATATGCACCGGCGTTTGGCCTCAGAGATCAGCCGCATAGAAAAAAGATACCCCAATCCCATCTCTTTTGATGAGTTGTTTGAACTGATGCGGAAGTTTAGATACATTGTTCCCCAGGGATCGCCCATGACCGGAATAGGGAACGAATTCCAGATTGCCAGTCTTTCGAACTGCTTTGTAATCGGACACCAGGGAAATGCCGACTCCTATGGAGGGATCATGAAGATCGACCAGGAGCAGGTTCAGTTGATGAAGCGCCGGGGGGGGGTGGGCCATGATCTGTCACATATACGTCCTTCAGGAAGTCCGGTTTTGAATAGTGCTCTTACCTCCACGGGAGTGGTTCCTTTCATGGAGCGTTACTCCAACTCGACCAGGGAAGTGGCACAGGATGGTCGCAGGGGCGCGCTGATGCTAAGTATTTCAGTAAAACACCCCGATGCTGAACATTTTATCGATGCCAAATTGGAGACTGGTAAAGTGACTGGCGCCAATGTTTCTGTAAAGATAGACGATGAGTTCATGAAGGCGGTGGTTGAGGGGAAATCCTATGTTCAACAGTATCCTATTGACTCAGACAGTCCCACTCACGTAAAAGAGATAAAAGCCCGCACACTCTGGAAAAAGATTGTTCATAACGCATGGAAATCAGCTGAACCGGGAATTCTTTTCTGGGACACAGTAACCAGTGAGTCTGTGGCAGACAGTTATGCTGAACAGGGATTTAAGACAGTTTCAACCAATCCATGCGGGGAGATACCATTATGTCCGTACGATAGCTGCCGGCTGCTTGCAGTCAATCTCTACAGTTATGTGGATGAGCCATTCACCGAGAAGGCAAAATTCAACTGGAAAAAGTTCAAAAAACATGTAGGATTGGCTCAGCGGATCATGGATGATATCATCGACCTTGAGCTGGAAAAGGTAGAGGCCATTCTGGAAAAGATCTATGCGGATCCGGAAGATAAGGAGATCAAAGGGGTAGAGATCAACTTATGGGAGAACATCAAGAGAAAGGCCCTGGAAGGAAGAAGGACCGGTGTTGGAATAACTGCTGAAGGAGACATGCTGGCTGCACTGGGATTGCGTTATGGCAGTGAAAATGCCATCGATTTTTCCGTGGAAGTGCATAAAACCATAGCCCTGGAGGCTTACCGTTCATCAATACATATGGCCAAAGAGCGGGGGCCTTTCGAGGTCTTCGACTTCAATAAAGAGAAAGAGAATCCCTTTATAAACAGGTTGGCAAAGGAGGACCCCAAGCTCATCGAGGAGATGAAAAAACACGGGAGAAGAAATGTATCCCTGCTCACCATTGCTCCCACCGGCACTACCAGCCTGATGACCCAGACCACCTCGGGCATTGAACCGGTATTCCTGCCTGCCTATAAGAGACGCAGGAAAGTAAATCCCAATGAAAAAGAGACCAACGTAACTTTCGTGGATGAAGTGGGAGACAGCTGGGAAGAGTATAATGTGTTCCATCATAACTTTCTTACCTGGTTAACGGTAAATGGAATGAATCCGGAGGAGGTGAAAAACTTCAGTGATGAGGATGTGCAGGAATTGGTGAAACGTTCTCCCTATTTCAAAGCCACTTCCAATGATGTGGACTGGGTTCAGAAGGTTAAAATGCAAGGGGCAATACAGAAATGGGTGGATCATTCCATCAGTGTAACCATCAATCTTCCTTCCGATGCGAAAGAGGAGTTGGTGGGTGAACTCTATGTGAATGCCTGGAAAAACGGGTGTAAAGGGGTCACTGTCTATCGAGACGGATCCAGGTCAGGGGTTCTGGTGGCCAATGATAAGAAGAAGGAGGAAGAGACAGAATTCCCCATAAAGAGACCTAATGAGCTGGATGCTGAAATCCTGCGTTTCAAGAACAATGATGAGGACTGGATAGCCTTCATCGGACTGCTGGATGGAAAGCCTTATGAGATCTTTACAGGAAGAAAGGAGGAAGACACCTTCCCCATCCCATCCAAAGTGAAGAAGGGTAAGATTCTCAAAATGAGGAATGAAGATGGAACCAAGCGATATGATTTCCAGTATGTGGATAAGTATGGCTACAAGGTGACCATGGGTGGATTGTCTCACCAGTTCAACAGTGAGTTCTGGAATTATGCCAAACTTATTTCAGGAGTGTTACGACACGGAATGCCAGTGGTAGATGCCATCAACCTGATCAGCTCCCTGAGGCTCGATAATGAGTCGATCAATACCTGGAGCGCAGGGGTAGTGAGGTCTCTGAAGAAGTACATTCCCAACGGGACCAAAGCCAAGTCGAGGTTGAAATGCGAAGCGTGTAATTCAAACAACCTGGTCTACCAGGAGGGCTGCCTCATATGCAAAGAATGCGGCCACAGCAAATGCGGCTAAAAGTATATTTGAAGGGACTACAAAAGGTCCCTTCAAATGTCTGTGCAATCCTCTTAAAGTAATTTACCGTTCTGCGTTCTTGGTGATCAGGAATGCCAATACAAGACCCAGACCCCCGAAGAAGAGAGCCGATGCAAAGTAGGCCGGTTCTTCTTGTATCTGAGTATAGGTTTCCAGTATGCTTCCGATAAACAGACCAAATCCCAGACCCACCAGCAGGAGGGCCCACTTGAGAATACCATAGGGACTGGGTTTGCCCGACATGAAGTCTTTCGGATTGACACCCTTTTCAATCATAGCCATGCGTTCGCGATTTCTTGCACTAACCACTACAAAGATAATTCCGAAAATAGCAGCAAAAATGATCAGAGGTATAAGTATTTCTTCAGCCATAATACATTTGTTTTAGTTTCACATGTTTTCTTGTCTCTTTGACGCCATGTTGAGATCTCATGTTACAGTATGGGGGAATTAATGTGTGCCTGTGGGAACTGAAAATCGAAATGGATATCGAATAATTGGCAATTAACTGTAACGTTTTGTTATACCTGGCGTCTTATGAATTGGATGGATGTCCGTAGTGAAACATACATTATCGACAGGGTAAAAAAGGGTGATACAGAAGCATTCTCCAGGTTGATTGACACCTATAAGGATATGGTATATACTCTATGTCTAAGGATGTTAACTGTGGAGGAGGATGCTGAGGAGGCGGCTCAGGATGTTTTTATTAAGGTATTTCGTTCCATCCAGGGCTTCCATGAGAAGTCCAAATTCTCAACATGGTTGTACCGGATTACATACAATCAATGTATCAGTGTAATACGGAAGAAGGTCAAAATGATTGATCTGGTGGATGATATGCCCTCCCTGGAGGTGGATGAAAGTGATTTGAATGGCCTTGAGAGTATTTCCAGAGAGGAGAGAGGCAGGTATTTACGAATGGCGTTGGATGCTCTTCCGGAAACAGATGGAGTGGTTGTTACACTCTTTTACTATGATGAGTTGTCGCTGGATGAGATTGCTGAAATCACAGGTCTGACCAACAATAACATCAGAATAAAGCTTCACCGGTCGCGGAAAAAAATGTACCAGGTGATCAGCGAACATTTAACATCTGAATTATCTTCAATTTTATAACATGGAAAGAGATCCGAACATATCAAAGTTGATCAGGGAGTCGGGTTTATCCCATGCACCTGACCATTTTTCCGAGAGGGTGATGAGGGAGATAGGAGCTGAACCGGAGAAAAAGAGCCATAAGCCATTGATCGGCTTTACCGGCAGGCTGGTGATCGTCCTGTTTGTGGCAGCTATTGTTGTAGTTTCCATTGTATTCACTGAGCCCAGGGGATTGCTGCAGGAAAACAACAACGCTCTTTCCGGATGGGAATGGAAGTTGCCCAAGCTCAATTTGGACTTTAGTAAGCTCTCTGAGATCCAACTTGGTCCCTGGTGGGTATCCGCTGTAGTGGCTGTTTTTCTGCTTATTCTCTCCGACGCGGGGCTGACCAGGCACCGGCGGATGCAATTATAATAGACACTCTAAGCACTAAGCACTTGGTACTAAGCACTTCGCACTATATCACACCCAGTTCCTTTCCCACCTTGATGAAGCCATCAATGGCACGGTCCAGGTGTTCTCTTTCGTGGGCAGCAGATAGTTGTACCCTGATCCTGGCCTGTTCGCGGGGAACTACCGGGAAATAAAATCCGATCACATAGATCCCCTCCTTGAGTAATCTGGAAGCAAAATCCTGTGAAAGCTTAGCATCATAGAGCATAACCGCACAAATGGCCGATTGGGTAGGCTTGATATCGAATCCGGCAGCACTCATCTTCTCCATAAAATAGTCCGTATTGCGATGTAATTTCTCCTGTAGCTCAGTGGTCTCATCCATCATGTCAAACATCCTGATCCCGGCTCCCACCACTGCTGGAAGCAAGGAGTTGGAGAAGAGATAGGGCCTGGATCGCTGGCGCAACATTTCAATGATCTCCTTTTTTCCAGTGGTGAATCCACCAATGGCACCTCCGAAAGCCTTTCCCAGTGTGCCAGTTATGATATCCACCTTCCCCCTGATATTGAAAAGCTCAGTTACTCCCCTTCCGGTCTTCCCCACTACTCCAGCCGAATGGCACTCATCTACCATCACCAGGGCATCATACTTTTCTGCCAGTTCACAGATGTGGTCCAGCGGTGCCACATTCCCGTCCATGGAAAACACCCCATCGGTAACAATGATCCTGAACCGCTGTTGCTGAGCCTGGATCAGTTGTTGTTCCAGATCCTCCATGTCGGCATTTTTGTACCGGTAACGTTGGGCTTTACACAAACGGACCCCGTCAATAATGGAGGCATGATTCAGGGAATCGGATATGATGGCATCCTCAGCTGTGAGCAAGGGCTCAAACACCCCCCCATTGGCATCGAAACATGCAGCATACAAAATGGTGTCTTCGGTCCCGAAATAAGAAGCGATCTTCTGTTCCAGGATTTTATGTAAGTCCTGGGTCCCACAGATAAACCTCACTGAGGACATCCCAAAACCATGGGAATCGAGAGCATTCTTGGCTGCTTGTACCAGATCGGGATGATTTGACAAACCCAGGTAATTATTGGCGCAAAAATTCAAAACCTTTTCTCCGCTATCCAGCTCTATTTCGGCTTCCTGGGAAGAGGTGATGATCCGTTCGGATTTAAACAATCCGGCCTCGGTGATATTTTCAAGTTCCCTGGTCAGGTGCTCTTTTATTTCTCCGTACATTTCCTATAGTTTTAGTTTGTTTTGAATCTCTTTGATCATGATCGAAGTCATGGATTGCAGGTCATAAGTTTGTTGAAAGCCCCAGTCAGTTATTGCCACAGTGTCATCCACACTTTGTGGCCATGAATTGGCAATGTCCTGTCGGAAGTCAGGTTTGTAGCTAATGGTAAAACCCGGAATGTATTTTTGAATCTCCCGGTGGAGCTGGGCCGGATCAATGCTCATTCCCCCAATGTTGTAACTGCTGTGGATGGTAAGATGGGAGCGTTCTGCTTCCATAATCTTGATGGTGGCATTGATTGCATCGGGCATAAACAACATGGGTAGTTTGGTATCCTCTCCAAGGAAACATTCATAGGTCCCCTTCTGGATAGCCTCATAGAAGATCTCCACCGCATAATCGGTAGTACCGCCTCCTGCTTCAGTTTTGTAACTGATAAGTCCGGGATAACGCAAACTCCTCACATCTACCCCGAATCTTCTGAAATAATAGTCACACCACTGTTCACCTGCCAGTTTGCTGATCCCGTATACGGTGATGGGTTCCATCACAGAAACCTGGGGAGTCTTGGTGCGATGGGTGGAAGGACCGAATACAGCAATGGAGCTGGGCCAGAATACCTTTTTTACTTCCTCCACCATTTTAGCCACTTCCAGAATATTCATCAGGCTATCCATATTGATTTTCCAGGCTTGCGTGGGCAGTTTTTCCGCGTTGCCTGACAACACGGCAGCCAGGTGATAGATCTGATTGATCTTGTTCCTGATGATGAAATGGATCAGTTGCTTATCGTCCATCACATCCAGGATCTGGAATGGTCCGCCATCCATCACATCTGGAGGGGCGGTTTTTATGTCTGTGGCAAACACATGCTTGCTGCCGAAACGTTTTCTCAGCTCTATGACCAGCTCCGATCCAATTTGTCCGGAGGCACCGATCACCAGGATGTTATCCATGAAAGTAGGTTTTTAAGTCTGTTTGCGAAATTAGGAGTTTCTCGCTCCCCAAAAAATGATAAATAACATGAACAAAAACCATAAATGATGTAAATTGCTTCAAAATGAGGCAGTCAAACCAGAAATACACCATCAATATTGTAGGAGCCGGGATTGCTGGATTGGCCACCTCCATTCGATTGGCCAGCAAGGGTCACCATGTTACCGTATTTGAGAAATTGGATCGTCCGGGAGGTAAACTGGGCACTTTGAATTGGGAAGACTTTCGGTGGGATACAGGTCCGACGCTTCTGACTTTACCCGATCTGGTAGAGGAGCTCTATGTACTGGCTGGAGAGGAAATGAAAAGATCCATTCGTTACCAGAAGCTGGATGTGATTACCAGGTATTTTTATGAAGATGGGAAAGTACTCAATGCTTACGGAGATCAGGAGTTGTTCGGGGATGAGATAGAAAAGGTAGTTGGGGAACCTGCGGATAACGTGTATCAATACCTGGAGCGAAGCCGAAAGATTTACGAATTGACCAGCGACCTCTTTATCTTCAATACATTCCTCCGGATGGGGACCTTTGTATCCCGGAAATTCATTCAGGCGCTGTTACACATATGGAAACTGGATTCAATGATGACCATGCATGATTCGCATGCAAAGCATTTTGACTCCGAAAACCTGATCCAGTTGTTTGATCATTATGCCACATTTAACGGCTCAGATCCTTACAGGGCACCAGGAACATTGAACCTGATATCTCATCTCACACATAACCTGGGTGTCTATCTTCCCGAGCGGGGGAACTACTCTCTGGCAACAGGCTTAAAAGAACTGGCCGATAAAGTAGGGGTGGTTTTTCATTTCAATCATCCGGTGGAAAAGGTAGTTATGGATAAAAATGTGGCCCGGGGTGTGGTTACAGAAGGGGGTATTTTCCCTTCAGAGATTGTGGTTAGCGATATGGATGTATTCTATCTCTACAGGGATTTGCTGGAAGATCTGCCCTTTCCTGTAAAACAATTAAAAAAAGAGCGTAGTACCTCCGCATTGATTTTTTATTGGGCCATGGACAGACAGTTTCCGCAACTTGATCTGCATAACACACTCTTTTCGGCCAATTGCAGGGAGGAGTTCAGGACGCTGAGCCTGAAGCAAGAGATCTATGAGGATCCTACCATCCACATTTATATATCCTCCAAACAAGTCTGGGGAGATGCTCCGGAAGGGAAAGAAAACTGGTATGTGATGATCCACGTTCCTGAAAACATGGTCCAGGATTGGGACAGACTGATTGAAAAGGCCCGCAAGAACATCATCAAAAAGATCGACCGGATGCTGGGCGTTCAGGTGGAGCCCTGTATAATAAAAGAGTTCAGAGCAGATCCCCGAACCATAGAATCTGAAACCCAATCTCACCGCGGTGCATTATATGGTAACAGTTCAAACAGTCGACTGGCGCTCTTTAGCCGTTATCCCAATTTCCTGGGAAAATATAAAGGATTGTACTTTGTAGGAGGAAGTGTCCATCCGGGTGGAGGGATCCCCTTTTGCCTTGCTTCAGCCAGGATCGTAGATCAACACATCAATTGACAGATTTGGAAACCATTTTTCTATCTTTGTTAAGATTGAAAACTGTTTTAGTAACGACTGTGGCATGAATCAGAATATCAGGGTCAGATTTGCTCCAAGCCCAACGGGCCCCCTCCATATTGGTGGAGTAAGAACAGCCCTATTCAACTATCTCTTTGTAAAGAAGCTGGGAGGTAAATTTATTCTTCGCATTGAAGATACCGACCAGACCAGGTTTGTTCCAGGTGCTGAGGACTATATCATAGAGTCGCTTGAATGGTGTGGATTATTCCCGGATGAAGGCCCGAAACAGGGTGGAGGCTTTGGTCCTTACCGTCAATCGGAAAGGAAAGCACTCTACAGGGAGTATGCGATGGAACTCCTGGAAAAGGGCCATGCCTATTACGCTTTTGATGCTCCGGAAGAACTGGATCAACATAGGAAAGAGTTCGAGGAAAAAGGGGAAACCTTTGTGTATGACGCGAAGACAAGAGAGACCCTGAAAAACTCTTTGACGCTGGAGCCCGGAAGCGTAGAAAAGTTAATCGCCTCAGGAACACCCTATGTCATACGATTCAAATTTGAGCCCGGCCAGCAGATCGGAATGAATGATATGGTTAGAGGAGAGGTTTCTGTCAATAGTTCTACTCTGGATGATAAGATCCTTTTTAAGTCAGATGGGATGCCCACCTATCACCTGGCCAACGTGGTTGACGATAACCTGATGGCCATTTCGCATGTGATACGCGGAGAGGAGTGGTTACCTTCCCTCCCTCTTCATGTGGCGCTTTACCAGGCATTTGGATGGGAACATCTGATGCCGAGATTTGCTCACCTTCCACTGATCCTGAAACCTGCCGGGAAAGGAAAACTGAGCAAAAGAGATGGAGAGAAAGGGGGATTCCCGGTTTTCCCATTGGAATGGAAAGATCCGGAGACGGGTGTGAGTTCACCCGGATACAGGGAAGAGGGATACCTTCCTGAGGCTTGTATTAACTTGCTTGCCCTGCTGGGCTGGAATCCTGGAACTGAGCAGGAGTTGTTCTCCATGGACGAGCTGGTTGAAAAGTTTCAGCTGGATAAGGTGGGTAAATCAGGATCAAGATTTGATCCGGAAAAGTCCAAATGGTTCAATTATCAACATATACAGCTAATCCCGGATAAGGAACTGATTCCGGAATTTAAGCGTGAACTGAGAGCCAACGGAGTAGAGAGGGATACGACAAAACTTCAAACACTGATTCCCATCATAAAACCACGGATCAGTTTTCTGCATGAAGTTTGGGAACAATCATGGTTCTTTTTCATTGCACCCTCCTCGTACGATCCTACGGTGGTGAAAAAAAGATGGAAAGAGGATACTCCCCGGCAATTGACCTTAGTTGCTGATGCACTTGCAGAGTGTGAACCATTTACCCCGGAATCCGTTGAAAGTATTGTGAAAAAGGTGATTTCGGATCACCAGTGGGGTATGGGAGCTATCATGAATGCCTGGAGGTTGTTATTGGTCGGAGAGGCCAAGGGGCCGGGTCTGTTTGACCTGGCTGCGTTTTTGGGCAAGGAAGAGGTGATCAGGAGAATGAAAAATGGAATTGACACGATATAATATCATGTAAAAACAGGTAATATGCAGCCACAACAAAAGATTTTCATTAACATCCATGGTCACAGGCATGCCAACAACATCCAGGAATGGGTCATGATGAACCTCATGGCAAAAGATTTTCCACCGGAGGATATTGAATGCGGGTATTATTCAGTGGGCTTTCACCCCTACAATGTGGGACGGGTAGATAAGGAAGAAACTCTGAATAAAGTGAGGCTTGCCACGGAGAATCTCAATGTATTTGCCGTGGGTGAGATTGGTCTGGATAAATCCATTGAGGCGCCCCTGAAGGAGCAAATGCAAGTTTTCGAAGCCCAGGTCGAGATTGCTGAATTCGCCGAATTGCCTATTATCCTTCATGTGGTAAAGGCTTTTAATGAAATAGTGGAATTTATGAATGCACACAGACCTGTGGTCCCCATGATCATTCACGGGTATAATGGAAGCGCAGAGATGGCCGCCGAGTTGGTGAAGGCGGGTTTCTTAATCTCATTTGGAGAGGCCATAGGCAAGGAGCATTCAAGAATTGTTGAAGCCCTGCAGAAAGTGCCGGTGGAGAGGATGTTTCTGGAAACCGATGAAGGAGGCCTGGATATCAGGGAGATTTATCATTATGCTTCTGAAATAAAGGGGATTTCCATGGATCACCTAAGGGTTCAGATCTTCGAGAATGCAAAGACCAACCTATCCAGGTTCAGCGACCTGTTTTGATCAATCCCCCATGAGTACCCCTGGTCCCCATCCCGGCTGGCAGGAGCGGACGTTTCAGTTATTAGGTGAAGAGAAGCTCTCCAGGCTTCGGAAGGCTCATGTAATGATTGCGGGAATGGGGGGAGTCGGCTCCACTGCGGCTGAAATGATCTGCAGAAGCGGAGTGGGGAGAATGACCCTGATTGACGGGGATACCATACAATCCAGTAATCTGAACCGGCAAATTCCGGCCACACACAGCACACTCAACCAAGATAAGGCAGTAGTGATGGGTGAGCGTTTATTAGACATTAATCCTGCGTTAGAGTTAACCGTGCTCAATGAATTTATCCGGGATGACCGGATCCAGGAGATCCTGGCGGAACCCTTTGATTACGTGGTGGATGCCATTGATACCCTTACCCCCAAGATCTACCTGATCTATCACACCGTCAAAAAGGGGCTTAAGTTAACCAGCTCCATGGGTTCAGGAGGAAAGCTGGATCCTTCCCAGATTCGGGTAGCCGATTTCAAAGACACCTATAACTGCCGGTTGGCCTATGTGTTGAGGAAAAAATTGCGGAAGATGGATGTTCACGGAGGATTTCAGGTGGTGTTTTCCACTGAGCAGGTACCCAAGGAGATGATCATTCCGGTGGAAGATGAGCCCAATAAAAAGTCGACTGTGGGAACTATTTCCTATATTCCTGCCATATTCGGATGCAAGCTGGCGTCCATTGTCATCCGGGATCTGGCAGGCAAGTAATCCAGATAGTTGATAAATACTACTCTTTTCATGTTTTTTTTGCAACCCTAATCGCTATTTTGCCGTTATATAGCTAGAAAAAGTTCAACCAAAATCTAATGAATATGAAAAAGCTGATTTTAGTGCTGGTAGCATCCCTGTTTATTTTCTCTGTATCGGATGCGCAGATTTTTAAATATGGAATTAAAGCCGGCGTTGGTTTTTCCTCGTTGAAGTTTGAAGATATCACAGGGATCAGCGATGGTGCCGACGTGTATGATCTGATTACAGGCGAGAGTGTGATGGGATATCACGTGGGTATTCAGACCCGTATCAAGGTAGCCATGCTGGTGATTCAGCCTGAAGTATATTTCAATGCCGGGGGAGGTACTGTGGAGCAGGTAGTGCAGGGCGGTGCCACTGAAGTACTCAATGTGAACTTCAGCAGGGTGGATGTGCCCATCATGTTAGGTGTTAAACTGGGACCTGCCAGGATCAGTGGCGGACCCGTGGGATCTTATGTGATCAATGAAGTCAACGACCTCACTACCATACAACCTGATTATACCATCTTTACCAACTCCATGACCTGGGGATTCCAGGCCGGAATAGGTTTTGATATCAGTAAGTTCTCACTGGATGCCCGCTACGAAGGTTCCTTAAGCAGACTGGGTGAAACACTGAGCATAAGCGGAAACGATTTTACCCTTGATGCCAGGCCCAGTCAGTGGCTGATTTCACTGGGTGTCTGGTTCTAATAAGAGAAACTAATATAACATACAGAACAGGGGCTGTTGTCAAACGACAGCCCCGTTTGTATGTATATCCGGGTGATACATACAGCGTTTCATTCAAATATATCTGTCCTGTGCACCCCTTTGATGGTGCGCCTGCGGAGGATCAGGAAAATGATGAAATGGAGGAGCAGGAATCCGCTCCAGATCATCAGGGTAATATGCACCACCCTGATTTCTTCATAGGTTGAGTGTAAGTTCAACAAGAACCAGGCCTCTGAAGCTGCTCCCCACACAATCCCTGTGGTCAGGTTCCACCTGAAGCCCGCATCGAAAAAGAAGTTTTCCATTCCATCCCGTTTGCCTGTCACCCAGGCTGTCACGAATATGATGCCGCCATACAGGATCGCAATGATCAGGACCCATGCCCATTTCTCTGCAGTCAGCATGCTACTTAGTTAAACCTGAAAAACCCATAGGCTTTTCCGGCTCCAGATTTTAATATTTCT
>CAZURA010000155.1:0-12559 GCA_964622985.1 uncultured Bacteroides sp.
TTTACCGAAAGTTGTGTAGTGTTATTTACCGATTACAAGTTCCTCCAGATCTGGGTATTCCCGAACAAAAAACATGTTGAACCACGATACGACCAGATATCGATAAGAGATATTGAGAAAGAAAATCAGTTCTACCAGATATTATCTCCTGATAAGGATGATCAGGGTGTATGGATCCATCAAAATGCCTGGTTTAGCCTTGGTAAGTTTGCCAGGAAAACGAAAGTCGATTACAAACTTCATTCAGGTAATAATGGAGTTTATGCCTTTATTATTGAAGGTAAAGCAAGTATTCAGGGTCAAAAACTCAACCGTAGAGATGGTTTTGGTCTCTGGAACATAGATAATATTTCAGTTCTGGCTGAAAAAGATTCAAAAATATTACTTATGGAAGTACCAATGAGTGTTTAATAAATGACTTTAAAGAGCAATTAAAATCTAAAGATCATGGAAAAATCAAAAGTAGCAGGAAGAGAACCCAAATTAGTCGAATTAAAACAAGGTGAAACTCATGCCTGGTGTGCTTGTGGAAGGTCCTCAAATCAACCTTGGTGCGATGGATCTCATCAGGTTACCAGTATCACACCGACAGTATTAACCGTTGATGAGTCGAAAACGGCAGCAATATGCATGTGTAAGCAAACAAAGAATCCACCCTACTGTGATGGTACACACATGAGTTTGGAAATTTAGTACATACAAGCATTGACTGGAAAAGAGCTAAATCAATCAAAAGCATGATTTAACTCTTTTTTAGTTATCTCGGGACAAAAAGTATTTCCATATGACGTATAATAGCCCAATCTTGAAAATAGAATCTTTAAGTTTACCGTGGAAAACGCAGGATCCTTTTATTTTCTGCTCCTATCATCTTGATATGTATCCGGGAGGCAACGATGAATTAGGCCCTGACAGCACATTAGAAGGACGAAACATTGGGCAGGATTTTTCAGGGAATGATGGGTGGAACATGTATCATGGAAGAAAGGTTCCGGGTTTTCCGGCACATCCCCATAGTGGCTTTGAGACCGTGAGTGTGGTAACAAAAGGCGTGGTTGATCATACTGATTCGCTTGGTGCTGCTAGCCGTTTTGGTAACGGTGATGTACAATGGCTCACTACGGGAAAAGGTGTGCAGCATGCTGAAATGTTTCCTCTATTAAATAAAGGTTCCAATCCATTTGAGATTTTCCAGATTTGGTTGAATTTACCAAAGAAAAGTAAAAACGTTGATCCTCACTATAAGATGCTGTGGAGTGAAGATATTCCTAATGTTATTGTAAAAGATAAGTATGAAAGAGTAACGAATATTAACCTGATAGCAGGCTCTTTCAACCGTCAGCAGGCTCTTCCGCCTACACCAGATTCCTGGGCCGCTGATCCTGATAACCAAGTTCAGATATGGACCATTAAGATGGATAGTAGTGCAGCATTCACTATTCCTTCGAATGAAAATTATGTAACGCGCTCACTATATTTCTATCAAGGCGATTCATTCAACATCGGAGAAGCAAAAATCAAAGAAAACCATCTTCTTGAACTTGATCCGGAAAAAGAAATAGAGATAATAAATGGTTCAAAAGAAGGGTATTTTTTATTCTTGCAGGGGCGCCCCATTAATGAACCTCTGTTGCAGAATGGTCCTTTTGTTGCAAACACAAAGGAGGATTTGCAGGAAACGATACAAGAATATCAAAGAACACAATTTGGTGGATGGCCCTGGCATTCATCCGATCCGGTTCATCACAAATCAAAAGGCAGGTTCTCTAAACTTCCAGACGGAACAGAGAATATACGTTGACATAACCTGAATTGTGGGTTTATGAATTAATCAGGCTAGATTATTCGGTTCAACCTTAATGTCCTGCGTGTCCTCCACCGTGTTCAATTATATCATGAATTGCCTCAATGGTATGAGTATAATCCACATAGGCTTCTACATATGCTCTACCCTGATCTATCGAGTCATCTTTCACTTCATTTAGTTCCGCTACTTTTTGATATTTTTCGCGATGTAAACGAACGAGGGTTTCAAAGAAGTATTTCTCAACAAGTTTGTAGGTATCTATGTCACCAGTTTTCAAACCATAGGTTTTGTTGAGGAATAATTTCTCTTTCCTGTTCTTCTGAGGAGGAAGTAAACAAAACGGAATGGCACCAGATCGTAAATATGTCTGGAACATTTATTTCAACAACTTTTTTAAGAAGAAGGTTGAATTGAGTCCACCGAATGGGAGAATGCGACTGAACGGAAAGAACATGAATCAATTAGTTGTTTGGTAGGGGAAGGTTCATTTTCTTTAACAATTCAATATACCTCGGGTTGTCTTTCAGGTGATCATAAATAGTCTCATCTGTTGCGATATAAGTCATGTCCATATCCCGCTTTTCATATGCTTTTTCAAGACAATCCATTGCTTTGTCGTATTTTTTCAATTTAATATACCTTTCCGCTTTGAGCGTGCCAGTCATAAAACAGTCATCCCCATACTTCTCATTCATCCTAAACATTTCCTCAATGGCTGCAATATGCCCTCTTTCATGAAAGGCGTTGAGTACAGCAGCCTTACCTTCATCATTCCATTTCTGGACTTTTTTATCCCAAAATTCAATCCATTTCTCATAGTCTCCATTAGCATAAGCGGCGTTCATGTGGATATTAATTAATCTAACTTTCGCAAGGGCATAATTTGGATCGATGGAGAGAACTTTTTCTAAACGCAAAATTTCTGATTGATCATCGCCCTCGACGAACCCATTTCTAAATAATACCAGAATCAAAGGTTTCATGGGATCCAGTTCTAATGCGAGGTTAGCCTGGATTCGAGCTTCATCAGGTCTGAGCAGTATCCCCAGTAAATGCGAATAATACATTCGGCAAAGCGCATCATTGGGATTCAGCTCAAGTGATTTTAAAAACTCCTCTTCGCCTTGCTCCCAATCAAATTCAGTCCATACTGCATTTATAGCTTTTACATAATGTGCCTGTGCTGAATTGGGGTCCAACTCAAGGGCCTTGTCCAGGTATTTATATACCTTCGGAAGGGTTATGGATTGAGGGATAACTCTAAAAAATGTTCCAAACGTGCCCCAGGCATTTGCAAGGCCTGCATATGGATCTGCCCATTCCGGGTCAATCTCGATAGCCAATTGGAAATAATCCAGGGCCTTTTCCATAGACTCTCTATCAACCTTTTCCCAATAATATTGTCCCTTAAGATATGCATCATATGCCTCTGGATTAATAGTTCTGGACTTAACCAACAAACTTTCTTCCTGAGGGGTCAGCACAACATTAATTTCTTCAGAAATTTGTTTGGTTACGTTATTGTAGAAATTTAATATCTGGCTCTTGGCCACCCTGAAATCCTTCACCCAGAGCTGTTGTTCCTCCGGAAAGGCACTAACCAGTTTTATCTGAACACAAACACTATCTCCACCAACACACGAGATAGAGGGTTCAATTACGGCATCAACACCCAGTTCAGATGCAATATCTGGTATCGTCATATCAACATCTTTAAAGAATCTGGATGTGGTTTTGGATAATACCCGCAAAGCACTTATTTTTCCCAGATCCCCTATCAGCCCTGAATGCATTCCGGCAATATAATATTCAAACTCATCGATACCTGTATAATTGTCAAATGGAAGGACCACCAGCGATTGAATGTCCCCTGCATGCAGCTCCTTTGTCCCTCCCACGATATTGAAAGTCACAAGTCCGATAATCACCACAAAACTCACATAGGTTGCAATTTTCCATGCATTGGTAACTACTGTTTTGTTTCCTTCTTCAAGCTCTTCGACGGGTTTGGTTTTCTCGACACCCTCCGATGTCACATCATATAGCCATGATAATATAATGGTCAGAGGGAATCCAACAGCCAGCACGATCACCACGACAGTAATAAAGTGGGGCGGAAGATTTAAGGGCTCCGCCAGGTTATTGATCAGTTCTATCATGACAAATGCTGCAGAGGCGTAAACCGTGACTACGTGCACAACCTTTCGTCTTTTTAGCTCCTGCCAGAATTGGGATAATTTGTTTGGGTTGGTAGGCATTTCAGTGAGGTTTATTAATGCAAGTTACTGTTATATTAGGATCGAGCCATATGGGAACAATTGAATTTATGACAGCAAATAAAAATACACACCAGTTGCTTTTATTACTCCTAATTTAAGGAATAAATACACCCTGGCCAACAGAATCACCTTTTGCTCGGAGCTTGTTAACCGATATCCCCGCCCCTCATCACATTAACCCCTGTAACCAAATCTTAAGCATTATGAAATATGGAGTAAACCGGGTAACCCTCGTCGGAAACGTGGGCGAGGTACCCAGGGTATCGGAAAGGGACGGGGAGGCTTTTGTGGCTAACTTCCCAATGGCTACTAATGAGGTCTATCGCAATAAGGAAGGGGAGGAGGTATCGAAAACAGAATGGCACCGGATCGTTGTGTGGAACAAGGCGGCTGATATTGTGAAGCAGCATGTGAAGAAGGGGGATGCCCTTTATGTGGAGGGAAAGATCTCTACCAATTCCTGGGATGATAAAGAAGGGAATAAACAATACAGCACAGAGATTGTCTGTGACAATTTCCTGTTCCTCTCCCGCAGGAACAACGGGGAGGAGTCTCAGGAATCGTAGTTTTTAGAGGAAGACCGAGGATGAATCCCGCGAGCGCATTGACTGCGTCGAGCTCCACTACGCTATGGTTCCTCGCGGCTTGCCGGGAGGAGCTTCAATCTGGTAAGGATGCCCAAGCTCTAGTCACGATACGATTCGATCGGTTCACAAGAGCAGACCAGGTTCCGGTCTCCGTACACATCATTAATGCGGCTTACTGAGGGCCAGAACTTATTCTCTTTTACCCAGGGCAGGGGGTAGGCCGCTTTTTTCCTCGAATATGTGTACTCCCATGGCTCGGACAACAGCACTTCTGCAGTGTGAGGAGCATTCCGCAGGACACTGGTATCAGCCTCTTGTTTCCCTTCAGCTATCTCCATGATATCTTTGTGGATATCGATCATGGCTTCAATGAAACGGTCCAACTCTGCTTTTGATTCGCTCTCTGTGGGTTCCATCATCAGGGTTCCATGAACCGGGAAGGAGAGCGTTGGGGCATGAAAACCATAATCCATCAGCCTTTTGGCGATGTCAGCTTCTGTTATAGTGGCAATGGATTTGAATTTCCTGCAGTCGAGGATCATTTCATGGGCTACAAAACCCTCACTACCGGTGTAAAGAATGTCGTAATGATCTTTCAGTGAGGCAGCAACATAATTGGCATTGAGAATGGCCATACGGGTCGACTCAGTGAGTCCCGTTCCACCCAGCAACTGGATGTATGCGTGGGAGATAGCCAGGATCCCTGCACTGCCATAAGGTGCAGCCGCTATACTGCTTATCCCTTTCATACCTCCTGTTTCTATTAAAGGATGAGTGGGAAGGTATTCCACCAGGTGATTGGCTACTCCGATCGGGCCTACACCGGGACCGCCTCCGCCATGTGGGATGGCAAAGGTTTTATGCAGGTTAAGGTGACATACATCTGCGCCGATGTATGCCGGACTGGTAAGTCCCACCTGTGCATTCATGTTGGCTCCATCCATATATACCTGTCCCCCGTGTGAGTGAACAATATCAATAATTTCCCTGATGTTGTCTTCGAACACTCCATGTGTCGACGGATAGGTGATCATAATAGAGGAGAGCGAATTCCCAAACTCCTCTGCCAGTTCTTTCAGATGTCCGGTCTCAATATTGCCATGGTCATCGCATCTCACTACTTTTACTTCCAGGCCCGCCATGACCGCGCTGGCCGGATTGGTGCCATGTGCTGAGGCCGGGATCAATACTACCTTTCTTTGCGTTTCTCCACGGTCCTGATGATATGCTTGAATCACCCTCAGGCCGGCATACTCACCTGCAGCTCCTGAATTGGGTTGAAAAGAGATAGTTGCAAAACCTGTAATCTCTTTCAGAGCAAATTCCAGTTCATTTATTAACTGGTGAAATCCTTCAGTTTGATTGATCGGAATGAAGGGATGAAGGGAAGCAAATTCGGGCCAGCTCACCGGCATGAGTTGTGTGGCGGCATTCAGTTTCATAGTGCACGATCCCAGGGAGATCATCGATTGGGACAATGAAATGTCTTTCCTCTCCAGCATTCTGATGTATCGCATCATATCGGTCTCCGACTTGTACTTGTGGAATGCTTCCTGGGTGAGGATCTCGGATTTTCTTGACAGGTTCTGATCGAAGACTACGATGGGATCCAGCTTCTCCTGAAAGTGAATTCCTTTCTTAACTGCGATGGAAAAGATCTCAAGGATCTCGTTGAGCCTCTCCTCACAGGTGGTCTCATCTGTGGATAATTGTACATGACTATCATCCGGATAATAGAAGTTGATCTCTTTCTCCTCAGCAAGATTCCTGAATCCTCTAGCTGAAATACCTTCGGGCAGCTTTATCAGCAGTGTGTCAAAAAAGCGATCATGAACTATCTCGTAACCCAGGTCGGTGATTTGCGCTGCCAGGTATGCTGCACCTGTATGGATATTGGCGGCAATCCGCTTTAATCCGTCAGGTCCATGGTAGGCTGCATACATTCCCGCCATATTGGCCAGTAAAGCCTGCGCAGTACAAATGTTGGAGGTGGCACGTTCACGTTTAATGTGTTGCTCCCTGGTTTGGAGAGCCATCCTAAGAGCAGGTTCCTCGTTTACATCGATGGAAATTCCAATGATCCTTCCAGGGATATATCGCTTAAAAGCCTCTTTTGTGGCAAAATAGGCGGCATGTGGTCCCCCGTAAAACATGGGGATTCCAAATCGTTGGGTAGAACCCACCACCACATCAGCTCCCCATTCCCCGGGAGGAGTGATCAGGACCATGCTCATGATATCAGCGATCACAGCCACTGCAATCTCCTTTTCATGAGCAGATTCAGTGAATAGTGAATAATCACGGATGGATCCGTCTGCTGCAGGATACTGAATCAGGCAACCAAACATGTTTGTTTCAAAGGGAGAGTTATCGTATGAGCCGAATATCAGTTCGATGCCCAGGGATTCGGCCCGGGTGATCAATACCGCTCTGGTCTGGGGGAATATATTCTCATCAACGAAAAACCTGTTCTTTCCCTCTTTCACTGCACTCCTGGATCGGGCATTGTACAACATGATCATGGCTTCCGCTGCAGCAGTGGCTTCATCCAGCAAAGAGGCATTTGCAATCTCCATACCGGTAAGTTCCATGACCATGGTCTGGAAATTTAGCAGGGCTTCTAATCTGCCCTGCGAGATTTCAGCCTGATAAGGCGTGTAGGAGGTGTACCAGTTTGGATTCTCCAGGATGTTGCGCTGAATGACTGATGGAGTGATGGTGTTGTAATACCCCAGTCCCATATAGGTTTTGTAGACTCTGTTTTTCGATGCAATCCCTCGCATTCTCTCCAAATAGGTGTGTTCGGAGACTCCTTCTGGCAATTCCAAAGATTGGTTGCTGTAAATGGTGGAAGGTATGGTTTTTTGTACAAGCTCATCTACAGATCCGGCACCTATCTTGCGTAGCATTTCTTCTATATCATGTGAACGGGGCCCCAGATGGCGATGGCTAAAACGATCAGACTTCATGGATTAGTAAGTAATAAAACAGTAGTTAAGAAAATCAATTGGTAGCCCAAAGATAAAGAAAGAGAGCATCAATAATCATGTCGGAAATCATGTTATTGAGCCATCGTAAGAAAGGGATTGTCGGTACACTCCTGACCTATGGAGGTGACGGGTCCGTGTCCCGGATATACAACAGTTTCCGGAGGGAGGGCCAATAATCTGGATTTGATGGATTGGATCAGTGTATCATAATCACCTCCCGGCAAATCTGTACGGCCAATACTTCCCTGGAAGAGGGCATCGCCGGTAATTACAAAGCTCCCTTCTTCAGAGTAGTATGAAAGGCTGCCCGGAGAGTGTCCGGGTACATGAATGGATTGAAGGGAGTAGTTGCCGATAGTAATCATCTCGTGGTCTTCAACGGTTTGATCAATGCCTGGAATGGGTTCCACAATCAATCCAAAAACGTTTCCCATCAGGGGGGCATTCTGAACCAGTTTGTCGTCTTCGTGATGTGCCCTGAAAGGAGCGTTGAATTTGGATTGGCAGTATTGGACACCCAGGATGTGGTCCACATGACAATGGGTGTTGATCTGACCTGTAACTTTCAGCTTTTTTTCGGAGATGAATGCATCAAATGCATCCTCTTCCTCTTCTGAATAAAAGGCAGGATCTACTACCAGGCAATCTCCGGTTTCATCCCAGACCAGGTAAGTATTGACCTGGAAGGAGTTGAATACTATTGCATCTATATGGATCATATCAGTTGTTTTTACCCCTTAATAAAGGGACGAAGGAAAAGTGTCCATGCTCACTGCGCTGAAAATGATCTTCCGTTTCACGGATCACACGAACCATTCTCTGCCCGAACCGATCCCCTTCTGGAATTACGAGTATTCCACCTATGGTCAGTTGATCCAGTAAACTTTTCGGGATCTCGGGCGCAGCGGCGGTGACCAGAATCCTGTCAAACGGGGCATAGGCGGGCAAACCTTCATATCCGTCACCATAGAAACACTTGGGTTTATAGTTCAGGGGATTCAGTGTTTTCTGTGCATCCAAAAAGAGCTCCCGTTGTCTTTCAATGGTGTATACCCTGGCACCCATCTCAAGCAAAACGGCAGACTGGTAACCTGAACCAGTTCCCACCTCCAGTACTTTTGTATGCTTTTGCACATCCAGCAGTTCAGTCTGAAAGGCCACCGTGTAGGGTTGTGAGATGGTCTGACCGGCAGCAATAGGGAATGCCTTATCGGTATAAGAAAAATTGATAAAACCGCTGTCCATAAAGAGATGCCTGGGTACCCTGTCCATGGCCTCCAGTACTGCTTGACTGCTGATCCCTTTGGATTTAATCGTCTCTATCAGCTTCTTTCTTAATCCTTTATGTCGGAATGTGTCCACCAAGTATAATTGAGAGGATAAATATAGTTTATATTCCTGAACATTTATGGCCATTTTTTTTTGCCCTTCATGCAATTAATCGGGTCCTTTTTCAGTTATATAATGAAGAGGTCGACCTATTGAATGAAAAACCATAAGAACCAACGATTTCTTTACATCGTTTTTGACTTCTTGGCCGCTTCTGCGGCCTGGATCCTATTTTACATGTTCCGAAAGGTTCAGATTGAACCGCAGGTATATGGAATAGAGATACCCATTGCTCTGGGCGTGCGTTTCTGGGCAGGAGCATTGGGTTTGCCTTTTGCATGGATCATCCTCTATTATTTTACTGGTTTTTACAACAGTATGTTTCGTCGCTCCAGACTGGATGATTTTCTCCGAACCTTTATGACCTCATTGCTGGGAGTCATCATTATTTTCTTCTTGTTGCTTCTCGATGATGCCATTGTGGACTATACCCATTATTACATTCTCTTTTTCACCCTTTTTCTGCTCCACATTACGATCACGCTCTTCCCAAGGATGATCATTACCAGCGGAACAGTGAGACGGGTACATCAACGAAAGATCGGTTTTAAAACTGTAATGATCGGAAGTAACGAAAATGCAGCGGAAGTGTATATGGATATCCTTGACCAGCGGAAGTCCAGCGGACATGAAATACTTGGGTTTATCAGTATACGATATAAGGAGCATTACCAGTTGCAGGATCATATTGCTCATCTGGGCGGACATGAGCAGATGGAGAAGATTTTACGAAAGAAGCAGGTGGAAGAGGTGATCATAGCCCTGGAACCCTACGAACATGACAAAATCGGGGATATTGTAAATCGTTTGTCTGTGCTGGATGTGAGAATCAGTGCCATTCCCAGTATGACCGATATTCTCACCGGGAAGGTAAAAAGCACTACTATTTTTGGTACGCCCCTGCTGGAAGTTACTCATGATCTGATGCCTGCCTGGCAGCAAAACCTGAAGCAGTTGCTTGATATGGCACTGGCAATAATTTCTTTAACCGTTTTAGCTCCTCTGATCTTGGTCCTGGGTTTTGGAGTGAAGCTTTCCTCACGTGGTCCCATCCTTTACAGACAGGACAGAGTGGGGAGATATGGTAAACCTTTTAAGATCTACAAGTTTCGGTCCATGTATCACAATGCAGAGGAGAACGGTCCGGAACTCTCCTCAAAGCATGATCCCAGGGTAACACGGTTTGGACAGTTCATGCGAAAACACAGATTGGATGAGATTCCCAATTTTATCAATGTCCTGAAAGGGGATATGGCTCTGGTAGGTCCAAGGCCCGAACGGGAATACTTCATCAAGAAGATTACCGAAGAGGCTCCACATTACATACACTTGCATAAAGTGAAACCCGGGATAACTTCGTGGGGACAGGTAAAGTATGGGTATGCGGAGAATGTGCAGGAGATGATCAAACGACTCCGTTATGACATCCTCTATATCGAAAACATGTCCCTTTTCGTAGACCTGAAAATCCTCTTTTACACTGCCATCACCATTATTAAGGGCAGAGGGGTTTAATTCAGGCCCCTTCCTTTCAACAGAGGTTCAATGGTGGGCTCTGTTCCCCTGAAATTCAGATACATCTCCATCTCATCCACCGATCCGCCTTTTTCAAGGATATTCTCTCTGAAGGATTGAGCAATTTTCTGATCAAAAAGACTGGTTTCCAGGAATGCATTAAAAGCGTCCTTATCGAGGACCTCAGCCCACATATAGCTATAGTACCCCGAAGAATAACCTCCGGAAAAGATATGCCGGAAATAGGTAGAGCGGTATCGGGGAATGATCTCATCCATCAGTCCGATCTTCTTCATGGATGCAGCCTCGAATTCATTGATATCGATCCCTGAAGCATCGGACAGGGTATGATAATTCATATCCAGGATAGAGGCAGCCACGTATTCCACGGTCACAAATCCCTGGTTGAATTTACTGGCGGCTTCAAGCTTGTTAATCAGTTCTTCTGGAATTACCTCACTCGTTTCATGGTGTTTGGCATAGGTTTTTAACACCTCGGGATGTGCAGCCCAGTTCTCCATGATCTGGGAAGGCAACTCCACGAAATCCCATGCTACCGATGTTCCGGAGGTAGTCAGATAGTCACAAGTGGTGAGCATGGAATGAAGAGCGTGTCCGAATTCATGAAAAAAGGTGAGGGTTTCATCAAAACTCAGTAATGCGGGTATTCCGCCTGTGGGTCTGGTAAAATTCATTACAATCAGATGAACAGGTGTAATTTGCTCTCCATCTTCCTTGTGTGCCCTACGTATGCTTGTACTCCAAGCACCTCCTCTTTTACCGGGTCTTGGATGAAAGTCCATATAGAGTATTCCCAGATGTGATCCGTCACTCTCATTTACTTCATAGGCCATTACTTCTTCATGGTAGACAGGAAGGTCTTCCCTGGGCTCAAAGGTGAGTCCGTAAAGGTTATTAACCACTTTGAAGAGACCTTCTTTTACGGTTTCCAGACTGAAATAGGGTCTTACTTGCTCTTCGTCCAGGTCATATTTCTCTTTCCGGATCTTTTCGGCATAGAACCACCAGTCCCATGACTCCAACTTGTCACCTTTACTTTCTCTGTCGATGATCTCCTGCATCATGGAAGCCTCCTCACCCGCTTTTTTCAGTGCAGGCTCCCACACCTGTTGTAGCAGCTTATAGACGTTCTCAGGCTCTTTCGCCATACGGTCGGCAAGTATATAGTCCGCATGAGTATCGTATCCGAGCAGGTTGGCCCTTTCAATTCTCAGTGCAAGGAGCTCTTTGATGATCTCTTTGTTATCATACTCATTCCCGCTGTTGCTTGTCATGAACATGGCCCGATAGAGTTTTTCCCGGAGCCCGCGGTTTTCAGCATACTGAAGGAAGGGAATCCAGCTGGGCTTATGGAGAGTAATCAGCCATTTCCCAGGGTGATCCGCTGCAGTGGCTGCTTCGGAAGCAGCTGAGCGAACAGATTCGGGTAGTCCCGCAAGTTCAGCCTCGTCCTCCAGCAAAAGCTGGTAGGAGTTAGTTTCAGCCAGGACGTTATTCCCAAACTCCAAAGTGAGCATGGAAATACGTTCATCAATCTCTCTGATCCTGGATCTGCCTTGGGCATCCAGATTAGCACCTCCCTTTACAAATCGTTTATATATCTTATCGAGCACCCTGATCTGCTCCGGATTCAGGTCCATAGTCTCCTGGTTGTCGTATACGGTTTTCACCTTTTCGAACAGCACTGGATTCAGCATCAGATTACTCTGGTGAGCCGATGTAATCGGCACCAGGACCTTTGCAAGGGAATCCAAATCATCATTGGTTTCGGCCGATAGCAATTTATAGAAAACACCACCTGCTTTTCGGAGGACCTCGCCACTCAGGTCGAAAGCGGTGATCGTATTATCAAAGGTAGGAGCTTCGGTATTGCTCACTATGGCTTCAACCTCTGCTTCCTGCAACCTGATCCCCTCTTCAAAGGCAGGTATAAAGTGTTCATTTTCGATGAGATCAAAGGGTGGAACTCCG
>CAZURA010000156.1:0-12546 GCA_964622985.1 uncultured Bacteroides sp.
GTCATCGACTCTATCATACCTTATATACCTCATAGTTCCGGCCAGTTTGTCGATATGGCGGTTCACGATATCGATCTGGCACGCTGGATGCTGAAAAGTGAACCTTCCTCAGTCTATGCCATTGGAGGCTGCTTTGCATATCCCGAATTCGGAGAGCATGGTGATGGTGATAATGTGAGTGCACTCATGCAATTTGATAACAGTTCCATGGCATTTTTCTACGCCGGACGGACAGCTCCCCACGGATACAATGTGGAAACGGAAATTATCGGGACAAAAGCAACGCTGCGAATTGGATCTGTTCCGCAGAAAAACCTGGTGGAGATCCTGGACAACCAGGGCATACGAAAGGAGTGTTCACAATCCTTCCATGAAAGGTTTGAGGAAGCATTTGTGAATGAGATGCAGGAGTTTGTGGATTGCATTCGGGAAAAGAGAATGCCAGATGTAAGTGTGGAGGACGGCGTGGAGTCATCCAGGATCGCTGAGCTGGCCACACAATCGTTCAAAACCCATCAACTTATAAAGCTATAGGAATGAAAGAGATAAAAATTGCAGTGGCAGGACTGGGCCGCATCGGGAAAATCCATCTGAGCAATCTTTGCAGGAATCTCCCGGGAATTGATGTAGTAGCTGTGATGGATCCGGACGATGAAGCCAGACATACTGCGGATGAATTTGGGATTCCCCACTTTCATACCGATTTTGATCAAATGATCTCCCAACACGCTCTCGATGCGGTAGTGATCTGTTCTCCTACCAACACTCATGCTGATTATATCATTCAGGCGGCGCGAAAAGGTATGAACATCTTCTGTGAGAAACCCCTGGATCTCTCCCTTGAACGTGTCCTGGAGGTGTTGAAAGTAGTGGAGGAGTGCAAAGTAAAGCTGATGCTTGGATTCAATCGACGATTCGATCCCGAGTTTGAAAGGATTCGCCAGTTGGTGATGAATGATTCCGTGGGAGAGCCTCAACTTGTAAAGATCACAAGCCGGGATCCGGGGCCTCCTCCGGTATCTTACATCAAGGTTTCAGGAGGATTGTTCCTCGATATGACCATACACGATTTCGATATGGCACGATACATTTCGGGTAAACAGGTGAAAGAGGTGTTTGCAAAAGGTGCTGTCATGGTTGATCCTGAAATCGGGAAAGCCGGGGATATTGATACAGCGGTGATAACACTCACGTTTGAAGATGATACCATGGCTGTTATCGACAATTCACGGAAAGCAGTGTATGGCTACGACCAGCGTCTTGAAGTATTTGGCAGTAAAGGAATGGCGCTGGCTGAAAATAATTTCCCCAATACCCATACACTATATACTGAAGAAGGAGTTTCAGGCGATCTGCCTTTACACTTTTTCCTTGAAAGGTACGACGCTTCTTACAAACAGGAAATACGCCTGTTTATGGATGCACTGGTTTCGGGCGGCGAAATGCCGGTTGACGGGAAAGATGGTTTGATGTCCATTGCCATAGGCCTGGCAGCGAAAAAATCGGTGGAAGAGAACCGGCCGGTGCAATTGGTTGAAGTACTACCTCAATACCCAACAGAATCATGAATCCATAAATGAAGCCCATTCACTATTAATCGGTGGTTTACTCAGAGTGAATCAGCGTCACTGCTCCCAGTTCAATTCCATTCCACTTTTCCCGATCAGGACGCATCAACAATATCAGGTCACCAGTCTCCAATAGATCTACCTCCCCCAGATTAATGGTTTTGAATTCACCCTCTGTGGAGGCGATCTCAGCTCTCATTTCCTCCTCTCCAATCCTCATGTTCAATGTACTCGATCCCTCAGATTTTATCAATGCCTGAATGGCATATTTCCCCGGTTCAGAGCAGTGGAACATCCATTCCAGCCTGGCTCGTGGATCCACCCAGTTGGTGATCAAAGCCTCTTCACCGGTCCCCTGTAATATGATGTGTATACCATACCCCGGATTGTGGATATCGGCAAAATCTGCGGACAATATAATCTTACCCTCTCTTAAGGAAGGCATGTTACTGGTCACTTCCACTCTGCCTTTGGTCTCTACTGCCACCACCGTATTGACCGGATCGGGCATGGCCTCGGGCAATTCAATGATCAAGTCAGTCCCATCAGACCGGGAGGATAGCCTTTGTGACCGGTCAGATAGCAGGGAGACTGATTTCACTTTAGCATTGATTCCGGGCACCCTGAGTAACTGATCTTCGGGCCATTGGAAGACATGCAGGTAGAGTGTGGTTCCTTTTTCTGTCTCTTTTTTGGTACACCTGCCCCAGGGTAGTTTGAAAAAGGGGCTCGCTTCAGTACCATAGATGGACTCTCCGTTGACAGCCATCCACTCCCCGATAGCCTCCAACCGTTCCACACTGGGCTGAGGAATCAGTCCCTCTTCCGTGGGACCCACATTCAGTAACAGGTTCCCTCCTTTACTTGCAATATCCACCAACATACGGATCAGGGTTTCGGACGATTTCCAATTGTGGTCATAATGTTTGTACCCCCAGCTGGTGTTCATGGTCATGCACACCTCCCAGTCGTAATCCAGTCCGGTGGGCGGAACATGCTGCTCCGGAGTAGAAAAATCACCCGGCCACGAACGGTAGAGTCTGTTGTTGGTAAGCATGGCCGGATAGTCATCTGCCACCTCCTGAAGCACCTGTGCAGCTTCTTCGGTCATCCCCCGGGGCGTATCCCACCATAAAATATCCAGACCTCCGTAATTCTCCAGGATCTCCTTTACCTGTGGTACTGCCTTCCCTTCAACATAATTCATCAAAGGCTCCCTCACAAGTTCAGGATCCCAATGTGGCTCCCCCTGTTCAATGTTCCAGTAGGTTCCTCCCGGCTCATGCCAGTCCTGGGCCTGGGAATAGTAAAAGCCCAATCGTATATCATGTTTTTCGCATGCCGCTGCCAGTTCCTTCAGCGGATCCCTGTCGAAGGGAGTGGCATCCACAATATTGTATGAGCTGGCCTTGGAATGAAACATGGCGAATCCATCGTGATGCTTGGAGGTGATCACGATATATTTCATCCCGGCCTGTTTGGCCAGACTGACCCATTGATCTGCGTCATATTTTACCGGATTGAAAGTCTCTGCCAGTCTTTCATATTCCTTTACGGGGATCTTGGCCCTGGCCATGATCCATTCACTGATCCCTGGGACCTCCTCCCCTTTCCACTCCCCTGCAGGCTGGGCATACAATCCCCAGTGAATAAACAATCCGAACCGGGCTTCCCGCCACCACTCCATCCGCTGGTCCTGTTCAGTGGCCTCTTGATCTGTTGTGTCCTTTTGTTTCTGGTTGCAAGACTGTGCTAGAAGTATAACTAGTGTAATAAGAATAAGATTTTTCATGATTTTAGAATATTGAAGGAGTTCATACATGCTGAGCTAAGTTCTGAAAAAATGTATCACTTCCAACCAGAATTGGAACCAATCTGACTTCCGGGATACATTTTTTACGTAACTTTTACGAAACCATGACCTGAGACCCCATTGTTCCGAAGTAACTTGGATGAAAAGAAATTCACCAAAAATCGGAGGAACAAAAACATGAAAAGAATATCACTTATTCCGGCTATTGTGTTAACTCTCTTTTTGTTAACAGGCTATACGAAACCTATACATGCTCAGGAGTCAGCAAGACTATTTCAGAAAGGACTGGTGAAAGAGGAGGGTGAAGGATCTCTCAAAGAGGCCATTGAAATCTACAAGCAATTAGTAGAAAATCCCGCTGCGGAAAGATCTGTCAGAGCGAAAGCTTTATTACATGTAGGGATTTGCTACGAAAAACTGGGACAAAAAGAGGCAAAGAAAGCCTACGAGAAACTGATTGCGGACTTTGCAGACCAGGAAAAGATCGTGGCTATCGGAAAAGAAAAATTATCCAGATTGAATATTGAACAGCCCTCGGATTCCCATCAGGGCATCATTGTTAAAGAGCTCTGGTCACCGGCAGAAGATACTTACAGTGCTTCTCCCGATGGAAGATACCTGACCTACATTGATTGGTACAAGATTGAACTGGCAGTCAAGGATCTTCAATCCGGAAAGACCTGGGAAGTCACCCAGGGCGGAACCTGGAAGGCACCGTCACAATTTCCGGATAATTCCATTTGGTCGCCCGACAGCAAGCAAATCGCTTATTTCTGGTTCGTGGGAGACACCACAGAATTGCACATTGTAAACCGGGATGGCACAGGAGACCGGATTATCTGCAGAAATATTGGTGATCAAACCCCCTGGCCCGTCTCCTGGTCTTCCAACGGAGAGTATCTCCTGGCTTTCAGAGAGTCTCCCTCGCAAGATGAGTCACAAGAAATGCTTAACCAGGTGGTTCTCGTATCGGTCAACAATGGGGACATTCAGGTTCTGAATTCATCAGAGGAGACTCAATCACACTGTTGCGGAAGCATATCCCCAGATCTTCAATATGTAGTGTACACCATGAATCAGGAGGCTGGATCACCGAACGGGGATATCTATATAACTAAACTGGACGGAAGCGATTTTAGTCTTATTGTACATGATCCGGCCAACGATAAAAATCCCTTATGGAATCCGGAGGGTACAGGGATCCTTTTTATGAGCGATCGCACGGGAACCAACGACCTCTGGTCACAGAAACTTAAGGATGGTAAACCCAACGGCCTTCCCGAACTGGTCATGTCAAACCTTGGAAAGACGCGGCTTATGGGAGTGATCCGGGATCGTTCCCTCTATTACACTTCATCCCATGCCCGAAGTGATATGTTCATTGTGAAAATTGATCCGCTTACCGGGGAGACCAAAGCACAGCTAAAAAAAATCACAACTCCCCAACACGACCGCAACATGAAACCCATCTGGTCTGAGGATGGTAGATACCTGGCTTATGAGTCCCAACCCGCTTACCGGGATCCGGTACTGGGGCATCAACATATATTTCTTATTTACGATACAGAAACCGGTGATACCAGGAAATTGGATACGGATCTTCACGGATCGGTGGGCTGGTACTGGAACCGGCCTGTCTGGTCACCCGACGGGAACTACCTCATGGTACAGGGAAGAACGGCTGATAAGCTGCAGGGATTCTTTTTAGTGGATGTGGTCACTGGAAAGCATAAGCCTGTAATGGTGAAAGAGAGAGAGCCCAGGGCCACCCAGACTCCCATCGGTGCCTTCCCCACCTTTTCAAAGGATGGAAAAGAGATCTACTACTTGTCTGTGGATAAAAAAAGTATACTGAAAAGAAATCTCGACACTGACCAGGTCAGTACTGTACTGTCAGGCCCTGATGAGATATTATATTTCAAACCCTCTCATGATGAAAGCATGATCGCTTTGGGATACTTTTTCACCAACAGGAATGCCTTGTACATGGTTGCTACTTCAGGAGGTGAAGTCAGAAAATTGGCCGATTTTGAGAAGGGTGTAACACCCTACGTGGTTGCCTGGAGTCAGGATGACAACGAGGTGATTTTCGAAAAAGGAGCATATATGAAAGATCAATCACATGAAATCTGGAGAGTGGCAATAAGCGGCAGTGAACCTGAAATGGTCGTTCCACTAAAAGCTATTATCCCTCAGGGAGAAGTGAGGGAGGTTGAAATGCATCCCGATGGCCAGCAGGTGGTGATCTCTGTAGTAGTTGGACAAGAAAGTCAGGTCTGGGCACTGGAGAATATTTTTTAAAACTGAGTAATTTGAGAAAGTTCCTTGTACCGGGTATGCGGTTGATTATCGTCTTTATCCTCACTGTTATTGTTTCAGGAGGTATACTGACCTATTTAAGCATCAACAGCATATCCAGTTTCAAGGAGCTAACCGAAAAAAAGATCTTTGAAGAACAGGAAAAAATCGCGGCGCAAATATCCAGTCATTTTTATAATGCTCTGCAAGAGACAGTTGAGGAGTTTACAGGCCAAGTATTTACCGACGTAGGAATAGATTGGCATGCTCTGAGATCAAGTGATTCCCTCCAATGGATCACTACTCCTTTTGTACTCGATGGTGCTAAAGAGTTCCAGTGGCCCTGGTATCTCGAAGATCCGGAAATAAGCAGCAGAACAGATTCCCGGGGATTTCATCAGGAATTCAGTAAGGGGGAAAGAGCAGAGTTTCAACAACAGAATACTGGCCAAGCCGCTACCTTCTATCGATCCGCTTTAAGACGAGGTCAGAATTCTTCAGACTCAGCCCAGGCGTACAATGCCCTGGGTCGGGTATCTCTCAAACTGAAACGTTTTGATGAAGCAATTGAATATTATTCTGGCATTATATCTTCGCACTCCTCCATCCTGGATCAGAACGGATTTCCTTACGCTTACTATGCCACGCTGAATCTTCTGAACCTACCTGATCCATCTCACAAATCAATCATCCATCAAAACATCCATTCCTTTTTATCTGGGCTAGTTGGTGGAACCATTCCCCTGAGCATCAGCACAGAGGAGATCTTGACCCAAATTGTGACATGGGAAGAAGCTTCGCAACTAGATGAGAACTTTGTTCAGACAACAAGAGACCAAATCAACATTCTGCTGGACCGGATCCATTTCATACAACTCCGAGGGGAACGGCTCAGGCAATCCCATTCACAGGAGACCTATGCAGAGGGATTGCAACAGGTGGGTGACTTTCATCACATCAATCAAATCCATTCAAACCCTGATCAGATTCTTCTTGCAACAAACCATGAGGATCTTCTGGTAGGTTTCATTGTGGAACTCCGGAAGATATGGACTAAAGTGATGGAATCTGACATAGCAGAACACACTGAGTTCTCATACCGTATCAAGCTCATTAAGAGAGGGGAAGAAGACAACATAACACTCCCTGAGTCGGGCTATACAACCAGTTTATCACCTCTCGTTCAGGCATACAGAGTGGCGATCTATCTGGAGGATGTGGAGGTGGTGGAATCCTACGTGAGAAAAAGAAGCTGGATGTACGGCATCTCCTTAGTATTACTGTTAGGGGCCATGATCCTTGGGGTTCTATTAATACTGAGGGATATTTTAAGAGAGAAACGAACCAGCCGGTTGAGATCAGAGTTTGTTTCCAATGTAACGCATGAACTGAAGACACCCCTGACCTCCATCCACCTTTTTGCTGAATCTGTTTTGCTCGATCGGGTGAAGACGGAGTCCGGACAAAAAGAGTATCTACAGATCATTCTCAGAGAAACAGAACGGTTAAAAAGAATGATCAATAACATCCTCGATTTTTCGAAAAAGGAGAAAGGAAAGATCGAATATAAGAGGGTAAGGGTTAATATGACGGCATTAATCCAGTCAGCAATGAAAGACCTGAATTACTGGCTGGAGGAAATGGAGTTCACGGTTCATACTGAATTGGATGAGGGGCTGTTTGTGTTGGGCGATCCTGATGCTCTGAAGCAGGTGGTCATCAACTTACTGGATAATGCGATCAAATATTCCGATAAAGAGAAAGAGATTCGTATCCAACTGCATTCGGAAAACGATAAAATAAAGGTTGAATTCTCTGATAAAGGGATTGGGATCCCTGAAGACCAGCTGGATGCGGTCTTTGAAAAGTTCTACCGTGTAAATAACACCAAGGTAGAGGGCATCGGAGGAGCCGGACTCGGACTTACCGTGGTGAAGGAAATCATTGAAGCACATCAAGGAGAGATAAGGATTACCAGTGAGTTAAAAAAGGGTAGTACTTTTACTTTACTGTTGAATCCCGTCTAAACTGATACATATGAATAAATCGATTCTGATCATAGAAGATGATATTAGCATCCTGCGGGGATTGAAAGATAACCTGACCTTTGAGGGCTACCAGGTTACTTCAGAATCGGATGGAGAAGAGGGATTGAAAACTGCTCTGGAGAGACCCTATGATCTGCTGCTGCTGGACCTGATGTTGCCAGGTATAAACGGATATGAAATATGCCGGAAACTGAAAAAGGAAAAACCGGATTTGCCTGTCATTATGATCACTGCCAGAGGTACTGAAATGGATAAAATAGCCGGTCTTGATATCGGAGCTGATGATTACCTGACCAAACCCTTCAGCATCCCTGAACTGCTGGCAAGGATCCGTGCGGTTTTGCGTCGATCAGGAAGCCATGCAGAGAACCTGGATATCTATACGTTCGGTCATATCAGGCTGGATTTTAAAAAATTCGAGGCCTATTGTGACGACCAGGAGATCAAACTGAGCAGCAAAGAATTCTCCATCATGAAGTATTTCGTTCAACGCGAAGGGGAGGTGGTTCCCCGCGAAGATCTGCTTGAAGCTGTCTGGGGACATGATGTGATACCTGATACCCGGACTGTAGATAATTTCATACTGGACCTGAGAAAAAAACTGGAAGAGACCCCCTCGAATCCAAAACACATCATCAGTGTAAGAGGAGTGGGTTACCGGTTCATTGCCCATCCAATCTGAGATCTTACCGGCACCTTTTTTTACTAGAAAGGCCATGAACTATTCATGCCAGGCTGTGGTTTATGCTATTTGGCCCTTATAGAAGAAGAAGTTATCTTGCGTATCACCAACCCTTTAACTGAATGCCTGGGAAAGAAAACAAACGATTCCGGTTATGGGAAGAACTGAAACGTCGCAAAGTTTTCAGGGTGATGGCCATGTATGCAGCTACGGCTTTCATCATAATGGAAGCTGGTGATATCATGTTACCCAGGCTGGGCCTACCGGAATGGACAGTCACTGCTCTCATTATTCTGCTCATTGTAGGATTTCCCATCACAATAATCATCTCATGGATATTTGACCTCACTCCCGAGGGATTCATGAAGACTGAACCGGCCACAGCGCAAAAGAAAGAAGAGAGCTCACTTCAAGCTGATAGAAGAATAGTGAGCCTGAACAATATCATCATAGTCATATTATTCGCAGCCGTATGCATACTTCTCTATCCAAAGGTTTTTAATCCCAATGAAGTGGGCAACGCTGGGGATGAATTCACGATGTCAAATAATTTCATCGCTGTACTCCCATTCTCCAACACCAGGTCCGATCCCGAAACCGATTATCTGGGTTTTGCCATTGCGGATCAGATCATTGGGAATTTAGTCTATATGAATAACCTGGCAGTGAGACCTTCCGGTTCAGTGCGTAAATATGAAAAACAAGTGATCGATCCCATCGTAGCTGGCGATGAGCTAAAAGTGGATTATGTCATCATAGGCAACTATTTAAAAGAAGCCAATATCATTCGCCTGACTGTTGAACTTATTGATGTCAACACCAATGAGATGATATGGCGAGAGCCCGTTGAAGTGGATTTTAACAGCACGTTCGAGCTTCAGGATATTGTAGCAAAAAAAGTAGTGGAAGGACTGAATGTTCAGTTTTCTCAAACGGAGCTGAACAGAATTGTGAAAGACATTCCTGACGATCCTTTAGCTTATGAGTATTACCTGAAAAGTATCGCTTATCCTTTTACTAATGAAGGAGACCGGCTCGCCATTGAAATGCTGAACAAATCCATAGAGATAGATTCCGGTTTTGCCCCTGCCTATGCACAGCTTGGCGACCGCATTCATCGATTTGCTCAATATGGTTTACTCGATGCGAAAGAATCAAAAAGGGCAGAAGAATTTTATTTGAAAGCCATATCACTCAACCCGGAGATGATATATGCGCTGGCCAACCTGGCACAGATCTACACTGAAACTGCCAGGACCGTTAAGGCTGTGGAACTCACAAGGCAGATCCTGGAAATAAATCCCAACCATGCTGAAGCCCATTTTTCCCTGGGGTACATTTACCGGTATGCCGGAATGAATGATGAAGCTGTACAGGAGATGGAAACAGCCGTTGCTCTGGATCCCACTAATCCGGGATTCCGATCGATAGTGATCACCTACGAGTATGCAGGCGAATATGAAAAAGCGATCGAATTAGCGAAAAGATTTGAGAATAATTTGTTTATGATCAGTCAACTGGGTGTGGTGTACTTCAGGCAGGGGAAACCTGAAAAAGCTCTCGAATCTCTCTACTATGTCATCGAAAATGATGCTGGAGGGCTGCAGGCCATCTGGTCAGAAAGTCTGGCATCCTATATAGAAGGGGATATTGATGCCGGACTGCAGGCCGTGCGCAGGTTTGAAGAAGCCAATATCCTGGATGCCGAGGCATGGTTTCAGTTTGCAGGCCATTATGGATTGTTAGGCGACAAGGAGGGCTCCATCAGGCTTTTACAAAGGGCGGTCAATGGGGGTTTCTTTAACTATCCTTTTCTGTTAACCAATCCTTTTTTTGATTCTGTCCGTGAGGATGTGGAATTCCAGAGGGTGCTGCAACAAGCCAAAGAAAAACACCTGGCTTTTAAGAAGAGGTTCTTCTGAAAGAAAGCATATAATTAAGTGCAAGTAAAAAATCATTGAGATGAGAAGACGCCAGTTCATTAAGAATGGTACCCTTTTGAGTACCGGGTTACTCGTTTTTCCAAAGCGCTATACGGCTCCCTCAGAAGCAGACTCGAGTATCGAGATCATACTGGATGAACCCATAGGCACCATTGCTCCTGAAGTGTATGGTCATTTCACAGAACATATAGGGGGATTGGTGTATGATGGCATCTGGGTGGGAAAAGACTCGAAAATCCCCAATATCAATGGGATACGTAAGGAACTCGTGGACCATATGCTACAGTTAAATCCTGGATCTCTCCGCTGGCCAGGGGGCTGTTTTGCTGACAGTTATAACTGGAAGGATGGCATTGGACCCATGGACCAGCGTCCACGCAGATCCAATTTCTGGATCAATACCCCATTTATGCAAAACGCACCTGCTGGTCCCACCAAATATGATCCCAATCATTTCGGAACCGATGAATTTCTTCAATTCTGTGAATTGATCGGAACAAAACCCTACCTGGCAGCTAATGCCCGCACCCTTTCCCCACAGGATTTCATGGATTGGGTCGAGTATTGCAATGCACCTGCCGGTACCACAAGCTATGGAGATCAGCGTGTGGCCAACGGACATAAGGATCCATACCAGGTGTCCTATTGGGGGGTTGGAAACGAATCATGGGGATGCGGGGGAGATATGCTTCCCGAGAACTATGCAGATACGTACCGCCGGTTCACTAGCTTCCTTCCTCAATTCGGATTGGATTTACAATTGGTGGGAGTAGGTCCCAGCGACTCATGGGAGTCAAGAGACATCGAATGGACCCGGCGGCTCTTTACGAGGCTGGCTGAAAAGAGTCCGGGTTTTGCTGCTCACCGGATGGATGGATACTCCCTCCACTTTTACTGCGGTTCTACCGGAAACAGTTCCATAGACTATACCGATGAAGATTGGTACGAGCTGCTCTGGCGTTCCGACCAGATGGAAAAAATCATCACCGAACACTGGAATGTGATGGGTGCCTTCGACTTCGACAGGAAAATCAAACTCTATATCGATGAGTGGGGTGCATGGCATCCCCAAAAAACTGAAGTGCATAATACCCATCTGTTCGGACAAACCTCCACCATGCGTGATGCATTGATCGCTGCCCTGACGCTGGACACCTTCAATCGTCACGCCGACAAGGTCGTGATGGGCAATATCGCCCAGCTTATCAATAACCTGCAATCCCTCTTCCTGGCTCATGAGGAGAGGTTTGTGGTCACTCCCAATTTTTATGTCTTCAAGATGTATAAGGAGCATCAGCAAGGAGTGGCTTTACGCACCGAATTCAGTGCTCCTGCCTCAGATAGTGAAAGAAAGCTATGGGGCCTGGCAGGATCAGCATCCCGGAAGGAAAACCAGGTCTTTCTTACTGTGGTTAATCCCAGCATCACCACACCCCGTGAAACAGAGATCATTATCCACGGAGCAAAGATCAAAAAAGCCACAGCCTCCATCTTTAAAAACTCAGATATTCGGGCCTACAACGATTTAGAAAATCCAAATGGTGTTGAACCACCGACACACGGATCAGTCTATGTAAAACAGGGGAAAGCAGTTCATCTTATACCACCTGCATCCGTTTGCGCCTTTTATCTTGAGATGTAATCGGATCAATGGTGTGAGAAATTGGATGGAGCCACAATATTGCAATTTTGGAGAAATGTCAAGATGATCATCTGGTGAAACAAAATGGGACAATCCATCCCACTTTCTCCTTTGCCGTACCTGTTGACTGGTAAATAATATGTCTTTGAACATAAGAAATATATGCTCGCTTAGGCCCAACCAGGAGGCTTGTTAAAAACGAAACAACGTTGTTTTATACTGTTTATGCTATGTGTAATCGATCTTGTGATATGTTACTCAGATTTAAAAGTATAAACGATGATATGGTAATTGACATTTAATAGTTAGGGAACATGTTGTTTTGAGGTCAATATGTCTATATTAGCCCGGTGATAAAAGAGATATAGATGCAGAGGGTATCACATGGCAATACTGATACAAAGCTCGTAGAATCCCTGAAGAAAGGGGATCTGAAAGCTTTTAACGATCTGTTCGCGAAGTATTATAAGAAGCTTTATTATTTCGCAAAAGGGTATCTCCATTCAAAAGAAGATGCTGAAGGATTAGTGCAGGAAATCTTCATTAAAGTAT
>CAZURA010000157.1:0-12487 GCA_964622985.1 uncultured Bacteroides sp.
GAACTTTATGGATATCTGCAAGAAATAACTGGAAATCATACAATATCTCTAATGGATGATTATTTAACCACCAAGGGGATTGATAGAGATAGAAGTTGGATAAGACTGCAGGATGGTAATCCGCAACCATCAATAACAACTTCCCTTCCATCATACATCCGTAATAGTATTCACCATCCAGAGAATACACTAAACAATGCTTTTACCGAGAGTGAATTAATTGATTCGATAGAAACACTGATGCTTGTTATTGAAGATGAGTTATAAATACATAATACTACCAAAATTGATTGCTCAGGTTAAACAGATATTATGGTCGCCCATTACTATAAATCGACCTTGAACATCATGAATACTGTGATCCAATTTCAATTTGCATATCTCATCAAGATTCCGGGTAATCCCTTCTTCAGAATATGACCTACTATATATTTTTCCTTCATCTACGCAAACAGAACCATAAACAACCGGCATTCCTTCGCAATCAACATTGCGTGTTATATTTCCGATAAAAACACGATTCCAGTCCGCTTTGACTAATATCAATTCCGTAATGAAAAATCGTCTATCCATTATCAAATTGTCTACGAATGGCTAACGAAATAGTTCTGCAACCCTTAAACTTTACTACTCTTGTTTATTTCTATTAGAGGGGTTGAGAATGTACACAAATATAACCGTCCAAGGTATCTACCGGTATGGGGGCATTTCAAACCGCTGCCGCCCCCGGAGGGCGGGGAACTACATGAATATCAGTCGATTAGATAATATATGGGCAATCAATGATTATAATTCCGAGCGATTGAAAAAAATGACAATATATTTCGAATATGTAAAACGCTGAATTATAAATTTTTATAAAAAATTGTAATAATTTCCGAAGTGGAAGATATCCCTAATCCATAATCATAAGAAGTGGGTCGCAGCAATGCTTCCCCGTAATATAGTTATGGTGCAAAATTTGGTGCAAATGAAATCAGGGGCTTGCCCCCTTTGAAGGGTTAAACCCCTGATATTCACCGAGCGGGAAACGGGGATCGAACCCGCGACCCTCAGCTTGGGAAGCTGATGCTCTACCGCTGAGCTACTCCCGCAACAGACACAAATTTACATTTTATTTATATATTTTTGTCAGCCGGATAAAAAATGGTCGAAGCCAGATGAACAGTGCTATTATTACAATAGGGGATGAGATCCTGATCGGACAGGTGACCGATACTAATGCCGTTTGGATTTCACAGCGACTAAATGAATTGGGTATTCATGTGGGAGAGATGGTGACAGTTTCTGACAATGCGGATCAGATCACTTCAACCCTTGACCGCTATTTGGGATTATATGGAGTGGTGATCATGACCGGAGGCCTGGGACCCACAAAGGATGATCTGACCAAAGAGACGCTGGCCAACTATTTCGAGTGCAATATGGTTACTCATCCGGAAGTCCTTGAAAAGATCACTGCCTTTTTTAAAGAGAGAGGCAGAAGCATGATAGAGTCCAATGCCAGACAGGCTGATGTACCGGAAGCATGCAAGGTATTGATGAACTATCATGGAACAGCACCGGGCATGTGGTTTGAGAGGGACGGGACTATTATAGTATCTCTTCCAGGTGTACCTTATGAGATGAAGGGTTTGATGGAAGACCATGTCCTTCCCAGGTTAGAAAAACTGGTGCAAGTACCGCATATAGTACATAAGACCATTATGACCCAGGGTGTCCCGGAATCTTACCTGGCAGCTCTGCTCAGGGATTGGGAAGCGGAACTGCCCGATTGCGTCAAGCTGGCCTATCTACCCAAGCCGGGCATCGTCCGCCTGCGTCTGACTGTTATTGACAAATGTGCCAAAGATGCCGATAATTTACTTCAGGTAATCATTGATAAGCTGCTGATTATTATAAAGAAACATGTTTTCGGATATGATGACATTAACCTGGAGGAATCGCTTGGGGATCTTTTGCGGGAGAGGGGATTGACCCTGTCAACTGCTGAGAGTTGCACCGGTGGCAACATTGCCAGGCTGGTTACTTCTATTCCGGGAAGTTCGGATTACTTTACAGGATCGGTTGTTGCCTATGATAACCGCATAAAAACCGATGTACTCCAGGTGGATGAAGATGCGATCGCCAAAAGGGGTGTGGTAAGCAGGGATGTGGTCGAGCAGATGGCCAAAGGCATTATGCGATACTATAGGACTGATACCGCCATTGCTACTTCCGGAATTGCCGGCCCGGCGGGCGGAACCAAAGAAAAACCAGTTGGAACCACTTGGATATGTGTTACATACGGGGAGAAAATCCATTCAATGAAATATCCTTTTGGAGGCAATAGGGATCGAATTATTGCACAGGCCACCTATACCGCTATGCAGCTGCTTCGAAGGCTGATTCTGGATCAGATTTAATAGGGTGATACTGAACACCTTTTTTTGTTATAAAAGTTTGATTATTTCATAAATAATGACGTAATTTGCGCCTCGTTAGAAGAATCGATCTGAAATTCAAAAGAAAAATGGCTAAATTTTGTCAGGTAACAGGTAAGAAGATGATGGTGGGGAACAATGTATCTCACTCGAAGAGAAGGACTAGAAGGACTTTTCAACCCAACCTGTTCGATAAGAAGTTCTATCTTGCCGAAGAGGACAGGTATGTGAACCTTCGTGTTTCTGCACAGGGTATTCGCACCATTAATAAGAACGGACTAAAAGCCACATTGGACGAAGCCGTCAAAAAAGGATTTCTCAAATCTTATTAATTCAGAGTAGGAAATGGCTAAAAAAGGAAACAGGGTACAAGTAATTCTCGAGTGCACTGAGCACAAGGAGAGCGGGATGCCCGGAACTTCACGATATATCTCCACCAAGAACAGGAAGAACACTCCTGACAGGTTAGAATTGAAGAAGTACAATCCCGTATTGAAAAAAGTAACTGTACATCGCGAAATCAAATAAGGATCTGAATCATGGCAAAGAAAGTTGTTGCAACACTGCAGAGCGGAGAAGGACGAAATTTCACAAAGTGCATTAAGATGGTACGTTCCGAGAAGTCAGGAGCTTACATGTTCGAAGAGGAGGTAGTGCATAATGATCACATCAATGATTTCTTCGGTAAGTAATCATTGTCTATCATATTTTCGTTTCAAAGCTTTCTTGCAAAAGAGAGCTTTTTTTATGTAATAGATGGGACTGTTTTCATCCGATAAGAAGAAGAACCTGGAGCGTGGTCTTGAAAAGACCAAGGAGAGTGTATTCAAAAAGTTATCCCGGGCTGTAGTTGGAAAGTCGAAAGTGGATGATGAGGTTCTGGATAACCTGGAAGAAGCTCTGATCACTTCCGACGTGGGTGTAGAGACCACCCTCAGAATAATAGAACGAATAGAAAGCAGAGCTTCGCAAGACAAGTTCTTGAATGCCAGTGAATTAAATACTATTCTTAAAGAAGAGATTGCCTCGTTGCTGGAAGAGAATAATCCAGGTCTTGTGGCTGGATTTGATGATCCTTTGCCGGCCAAACCTTATGTGATCATGGTAGTCGGGGTGAACGGTGTAGGAAAGACCACCACCATCGGGAAACTGGCCCACCACTTTAAGAGCGCAGGTAAGGATGTGTTACTGGGAGCTGCAGATACGTTCAGGGCTGCTGCTGTGGATCAGCTCTCCATTTGGGCCGAGAGGGTAGGAGTCGATATTATCAAACAGGATATGGGTTCCGATCCTGCTTCTGTGGCTTTTGATACACTTTCATCTGCGGTATCCAATAACAAAGACGTGGTCATCATTGATACGGCCGGACGCTTGCACAATAAAGTGAACCTCATGAATGAGTTGAGCAAGATCATGCGGGTTATGCAAAAAGTGGTACCCGATGCTCCACACGAGGTGCTGCTGATCCTGGATGGTTCCACCGGCCAGAACGCCTTTGAGCAGGCGAAACAGTTCACCAAAGCTACTGAAGTCAACGCACTGGCATTAACTAAACTGGATGGTACAGCCAAAGGAGGGGTGGTCCTGGGTATCTCTGACCAATTCCAGATCCCGGTAAAATACATTGGCATTGGAGAGAAGCTGGAAGATTTGCAGATCTTCGACAGGAATGAGTTTGTGGATAGTCTATTCAGTCAGGAATGACCGTCAATATCATTACCCTGGGATGCTCCAAAAATCTGGTAGATTCCGAACACCTGCTCGCTCAGTTCAGGTCATCGGGATACAAGATCTTTCATAACAAGTACGATACTCCTTCTGACATCGTCATCATCAACACGTGTGGATTCATCCTGGATGCAAAGGAGGAATCAGTAGATACTATCCTGGATTATATTGAGGAGAAACGACAGGGGAACCTTAAAAAACTCTTCGTTATGGGGTGTCTCTCAGAGCGATACAAAGAAGAGTTGGTGGATGAAATGCCTGAAGTAGATGGATTCTTCGGGGTCTGGGAGATGGCCCGGATCCTTGAAGCTTCGGGTTGTGCACTGGATCACCGTCTGAATACGAACAGGGTGATAACAACTCCTTCCCATTATGCCTATTTGAAGATTTCAGAAGGCTGTAACAGGTCATGTGCCTTCTGTGCCATACCCGGGATCAGAGGGGAGCAACGCTCCCTTTCTATTGAAACTCTGGTGGAGGAGAGTAAGAAACTGGCGAAGAATGGAGTGAAAGAATTGATCCTGATAGCTCAGGATTTGACCAACTATGGTATTGATCTCTACAATAACAGGTCATTGCCTGAACTTCTGAAGGAGTTGATCAGCATACCTGAGTTGGAGTGGATACGGCTGCATTATGCCTATCCCACCGGATTCCCGGAGGAAGTCATAGAGATGATGGCTGCTGAAGAGAAGATTTGCAACTACATGGATATTCCCATTCAGCATATCAATGATGAGATACTAACAGCCATGGGCAGGGGACATGACAGGTCCAGACTGGAAAAGCTGCTTCAGAAATTCCGGACCCTGGTCCCTGATGTGGCCCTCCGCACCACTGTTCTCACCGGTTTCCCGGGTGAGACCGAGGAAGCCTTTAATGAGCTGATGAACTTCCTTGCTGAATTCAAATTCGAAAGGTTGGGGGTATTTCCCTATTCTCATGAAGAGAAAACACCGGCTGCCCTCTACTATCACGATAGTATCTCAGACAAGATCAAAACAGATCGCGCTGAATCGATCATGAAGCTGCAACAGGGCATCTCCTATGACCTTAATCATTCAAAGGTGGGTAAAACCTATAAAGTATTGATCGATAGGGAAGAAGGGGACTTCTTTGTGGGAAGGACACAATACGATTCACCCGAAGTGGACCAGGAGGTATTAATACCCGCGAGCCAGCATCCTGATCTTAATCCGGGCAGTTTTTATCAGATCACCATAACCGGAGCTGAAGAGTTTGATCTTTACGGAAGTGTTGATTAGGGCTTATTCCGGTTTCTCCTTTGGATTACCGTCCTTTTTGGCCTTTTCCGATTCAGGCAATTCCTTTTTTGCCTTGGGTAGTGCTCCTCCCTTCTTCTTCCTGATGGCTACTTTAACCTCCTCATTCTCCTTATCAAAGTCCACTACCATAGTATCGCCTTCCACCAGTGAGGATTTAATAATGGTTTCCGCCATGGGATCTTCCAGGTATTTCTGAATAGCCCTTTTGAGTGGCCTGGCACCATACTGGATGTCGTACCCTTTCTCCAACACGTAATCCTTGGCATCTTCTGAAAGCTGAATCTCAAATCCAAGGGTCTTCACCCGGTTATAGAGCCCTTTCAATTCGATGTCGATGATCTTATGAATGTCCTCACGTGAAAGAGTATTGAAAAGTACCACATCATCTATCCTGTTCAGGAACTCGGGGGCAAAAGTCCGCTTTAGCGCTTTCTTTATAACACCTTTGGCATGTTCATTGGCTGCATCCTGCCTGGCTTTTGTAGCGAAACCGACACCCTGTCCAAAATCCTTCAACTCCCGGGTCCCGATATTGGATGTCATGATAACAATGGTGTTCCTGAAATCAACGCGCCTGCCCAGACTGTCTGTTAACTGCCCTTCATCCAAGACCTGGAGAAGTATGTTGAATACATCGGGGTGGGCTTTCTCTATTTCATCTAACAGCACTACCGCATAAGGTTTTCTTCGAATCTTTTCAGTCAGTTGTCCTCCCTCTTCATACCCCACGTATCCCGGAGGTGCACCTACCAGCCTCGAAATGGAGAACTTCTCCATATACTCGCTCATGTCGATCCGGATCAGGTTCTCTATGGATTCGAACAGGTATTGCGCAAGTACTTTAGCCATCTGAGTTTTTCCGACACCCGTCGGCCCCAGGAATACAAAGGTTCCAATAGGTTTATTGGGATCCTTCAGTCCGGCCCGGTTCCGCTGGATCGATTTAACCACCTTACCGATGGCCTCATCCTGGCCAATCACACTTCCTCTTAACTCATCGGCCATTTTCAGCAGCCGGGCACCTTCGGCCTGAGCAATTCGCTGAACCGGGACACCGGTCATCATGGCTACCACTTCAGCCACCTTATCCTCATCCACTGTTTCCCTGTTCAGGGACAACTCCTTTTCCCATTTTCTTTTCTCAGAATCGAGCTTGTCAAGCAACTCTTTCTCCTTGTCCCGGTAACTGGCTGCCTTTTCAAAATTCTGATTTTTAACGGCTTGTATTTTGTCCTGCTTGGTCTGTTCAATAGCCTGCTCCAGCTCGACAATCTGATCGGGTACTACGATATTGGATATATGAACTCTCGACCCAGCCTCGTCCAGCGCATCAATAGCTTTATCGGGTAGATGGCGGTCACTGATATAACGCTGAGTGAGCTTTACACAGGCATCTATGGCATCATCCGTATAATTGACATTATGATGCTCTTCATACCGTTCCTTGATATTCTGCAGAATGTCGATGGTCTCCTCAACTGTGGTGGGATCGACCATCACTTTCTGGAACCTGCGTTCCAGGGCACCATCCTTTTCAATATGCTGTCTGTACTCATCCAGGGTAGTAGCTCCGATACATTGTATCTCACCTCTGGCCAGAGCTGGTTTCAACATATTTGCAGCATCAAGAGAACCGGTGGCGCCACCAGCTCCTACAATGGTATGTATTTCATCAATGAAGAGGATGATGGACGGGTTCTTTACCAGCTCATTGAGGATAGCCTTCATTCGCTCCTCAAATTGTCCCCTGTATTTGGTTCCTGCCACGATGGAGGCCAGGTCTAGTGTAACCACTCTTTTATCAAACAATACGCGGCTCACTTTTCGTTGGATAATGCGTAATGCAAGCCCCTCTGCTATGGCAGATTTACCCACACCCGGTTCACCAATAAGGATAGGATTGTTCTTTTTCCGGCGACTTAGGATCTGTGCCAGTCTCTCAATTTCTATTTCCCTTCCCACAACGGGGTCCAGGCGATCCTCTTCCGCAGCCTTGGTGAGATCGATTCCAAAATTATCGAGCACCGGCGTGTCAGAACTGGATTTCTGGGAGGTGCCTGAACTGCCTTTCCCGCCTCCTGATTGTCCGCCACCACCAAATGGTCCCTTGCCTTCTTCATCCTCATCACCGGGAAAATCAGCACGGCTCTCTGGCTGTGAATCGGCAATTTCCTGTTTCACCTTGTTATAGGTGATGCCATTTTCAACCAGATGCCTGGTGGCATAATTGTTTTCATCCTTAAGTATAGCGAGTAGTAAATGGTTGGTATCAATAGTCTTCTCTTTCATGGAGCGCGCTTCAAGATGGGTCAGTTTGAGTATCCTTTCTGCACTCTTCAATAAAGGAAGGCTATCAGGATCTGTAACTGTGGCAGGCTGATCATTGCGTATACTCTTCTCAATGGCCATTCTGAGGTCATATAACTCCACACCCAGTACGACCAGTACATCAATGGCCAGACCTTCACCATCTCTTAAAATACCCAGGAAAAGGTGTTCTACACTGATATGTGAATTTCCCAACCTTACCGCCTCTTCCTTGCTGTAACCCAGCACGTCTTTTATTCTTTGTGAAAACTGTGCATCCATGAATTGAGCTTCCTTCTGTTAGTAAAAAACAAAGTAACTAATAAGGCATGAATATATCAATAAAACAATTATCTATTATAAACAGTTCAATGTTAATAAAAGCACTCTAAAACTGAGGTTTTTAGGGGGGAAATGCCTATTTTCGTATGTCTCATAAAGTGACAAAAAACTCAGATGCAAGAAGTTGATTATTAATTAGTTATAATTAGATGTCAGAAGGCGAAAAAATACTGAGAATAAACATTGAGGAAGAAATGAAATCAGCCTACATTGATTACTCAATGTCGGTGATTGTTTCACGTGCATTACCGGATGTCAGAGATGGACTGAAACCGGTGCACAGAAGGGTGCTGTTCGGAATGTCTGAACTGGGCGTTATGTCCAACAGACCTTATAAGAAATCTGCAAGGATAGTAGGAGAGGTGTTGGGTAAATACCACCCTCACGGCGACTCGTCGGTTTACGATGCCATGGTAAGAATGGCTCAGGAATGGTCCTTGCGTTATCCGTTGGTAGAAGGGCAGGGGAATTTTGGTTCGGTAGACGGGGACAGCCCTGCTGCCATGAGATATACGGAAGCCAGGTTACAGAAGATTGCCGAAGAGACCCTGTCAGATATGGACAAGGGTACGGTTGATTTTCAACTCAACTTCGATGATACCCTGGAAGAACCCAAAGTACTGCCCACCCGGATACCCACATTACTGGTGAACGGAGCTTCCGGTATTGCCGTGGGTATGGCCACCAATATGCCACCTCACAACCTGAGTGATTCGGTGGATGCCATTGTGGCGTATATAGAGAACAACGATATTGAGATCAGTGAGCTTACCGAAATATTGAAAGCTCCGGACTTTCCCACCGGAGGTATTATTTATGGATACAATGGCGTAAAGGAAGCTTACGAAACCGGAAGAGGGAAAATTGTGGTCCGGGCCAAGAGTGAGATAGAAGTTACAGATTCGGGCCGGGAGAAGATCATTATCACTGAGATTCCTTACCTGGTGAATAAGGCGGAGCTGATAAGGAAAACAGCCGATCTGATCAACGATAAGAAGATTGAAGGCATCTCCTATATCAATGACGAATCGGACCGGCATGGGATGCGCATTGTGATTATCCTTAAGAAGGATGCAAGCGCCCATGTTGTCCTGAATAACTTGCTTAAATACACCCAGTTACAGACTTCATTCAACGTTAATAACATTGCCCTGGTTAAGGGAAGACCCAGGACGCTGAATCTGAAGCAGATCATCTCCCATTTTGTGAACCACAGGCATGAAGTAGTTGTGAGGAGAACCCAATATGAGCTGGATCAAGCCGAAAAACGGGCTCACATCCTGGAAGGACTGCTGAAGGCCCTTGACCATATTGATGAGGTGATAGCCCTTATCAGGGGCTCCAAAACACCTGAGGAAGCCAGAGAGGGACTGATGAAGGAGTTTGGATTTACTGATGTTCAGGCCAGGGCGATTCTTGATATGAGGCTCCAGCGTCTGGTGGGACTTGAGCGTGAGAAACTGCGTGCTGAGTATGACGAGCTGATGAAGATGATCGAATACTACAAGCAGGTGCTCTCCGACGAAGGATTACGGATGCAGATCATCAAGGAGGAGTTGCTGGAGGTGAAAGAGAAGTATGGAGATGAGCGCAGGACAGATATGGTGCCTGACGAGGGTGAATTTGATCCGGAGGATTTCTATGCCGACGAAGATATGGTGATCACCATATCCAAACTGGGATATATCAAACGCACACCGTTGAATGAATTCCGTACCCAGAACAGGGGAGGTGTGGGTGCCAAAGGCAGCGTAACACGTGATGAGGATTTCATGGTAAATATGTTTGTGGCCACCATGCACAACACCATTCTCTTCTTCACGGAAAATGGAAAATGTTACTGGCTGAAGGTGTATCAGATCCCGGAAGGGGTCCGTGCCAGTAAGGGCAGGGCCATCCAAAACCTTATCAATATTGAGAAGGAGGATACTGTGAAGACTTTTGTCAACGTGAAAACCCTGAAGGACCAGGAGTATATCAATAACAACTATATAGTGCTGGCCACTAAGAAGGGAGTGATCAAGAAGACAAGACTGGAAGCCTATTCCAGACCCAGGCAGAATGGGATTAACGCTATCATTGTCAGGGAAGGGGATACCTTGCTGGATGCCAGGCTCACCGATGGTGATATGGAGATGATGCTGGCTGTGCGTTCTGGGAAAGCTATCCGTTTCCACGAGGAGACGGTTCGGGCTGTGGGACGGACTGCCTCCGGTGTTAAGGGTATTACTTTGGGAGGTGCCAAAGATGAGGTTGTGGGAATGGTTACGGCCAAGCCGGGAGAACAGGATATCCTGGTAATATCTGAGAATGGATTTGGAAAACGCTCCATCGTGGACGACTACCGATTCACCAACCGGGGCGGAAAAGGGGTAAAGACCATTAACATTACGGAAAAAACAGGAGACTTAATCTCCATTAAAGCGGTCACTGACGACGACGATCTGATGATCATTACTGAAAATGGAATTGCCATCAGGCTGGCTGTCAGGGGGGTACGGGTTATGGGACGTAATACACAGGGTGTCAGGCTAATAAACCTAAGAGAAGGGGATCAGATTGCAGCTGCCACTCAGGTTCCTGCCAATGGAGATAATGATGAGAGTGAGAATAATCAGTCAGAAGATGTTGTGGATCAGTAAACAGTTCTGGCATCTTATTTGAAGGTTATTGGTAAAGTTTATATTTTTGCAACTCATTAAATCACAATCAATATGAAAAAGTTAGTAACGCTGGCACTATTGACAGCCTTTGTCCTTGGACTCTATGCACAGGAAGGAGCAACTGCAGTGGTTCTTCTAAACTATGCAACAGTAAAGAAGAAAATAGAAAAGAGTGATGCTGATATTCAGGACCCGAAAAAGAGTATCAAAGCTGCTACTTGGCTGAAGAGAGGTGAGCTCTACCAGGATGCTTTCATGTTTGGTCTGGAAGAATTGCAGGAGGGTATGGCTACTGCAACCATGACACTTTTTTATAAAGAGCCCAAAAGCATTGAATCAGAGACCGTGGACGGAGTATTAAATGAGACATATGTTTATGACCATATGTCCTACAAATTCGTCAATGGAGCACTTCAGGAGTGGGAAAGGATTGATCCCCTTCATGAAGATCCTCTTAAAGAAGCTACTGCAGCGTACAAAAAAGCCCTTGAGCTTGACGATAAGGGTAAGCTGGGTGATAAGATCAAAGAGCATCTTATTGAAGTAAAGAATCAATTGAAGAGACAAGGTGTAAATGACTATTACAAAAGCGATTATGACAAGGCCTTAATCTCTTTTGAAAACGTACTTGATATTAATACTATGGATCTCTTTGCCGGAGAATTCGATACCGTAATGATCCAGTACTCTGGTATTATTTCCCGTGAGATTGCAGGCAAAACAGACAACAAAGAGCTTTACAATAAGGCCATAGAGTATTATAAGCAACTGGCCGAAATTGGTTTTGGTGGACCCAATACCTATCTTCAGATTAAGATGGATTATTTAGAATTGGGTGACACCCTTAGCGGCCTTGAAATAGTGAAAGAGGCGTATGAGAAGTATCCTGATACTGTCAATATAATTGCCAATATAGCAGACTCTTACGTGCAATTAAAGCAATTTGATGAGGGAATTGAATTTATGGAAGAGGTCATTGCCAGGAATCCCAATATTCCTGAATCCTTTTACTGGCAGGGACGTCTGCTTATCAACAAGGAGGATGTAGAGTATATCGACAAGGCCATTGAATCGTATCAGAAGGCAGGTGAGCTGGATCCGACTATATATTACATATGGTACGATCTGGGTTTTATCTATTATCTTCAGGGTGCCGATTTTTACGACAGAGCTAATGAAGAGGAGCATGAGGCCACCAGAGAGAAATTACTTGAACTAGGGAAGGAGAAGTATGATGAGGCTATTCCTACCTTGGAAAAGGCATATGAACTGAATGAGGAGAATGAAGCCGTTAAATTTGAGACACTTGATCTGCTGCAACGGATCTATTACAAAGAGCAGATGATGGATCATTATGAGCGTGTAAAAGAGTTAAAGGCGAATATGTAGTACTCAGTACTCAGAGTTTAGAATAAAGATCTATAGCATATGAAGGGGAGGCAGAGAAAAACTGTCTCCCTTATTTCTATATTATCTATTTAACATAATATTAATTATAAGACAACTGTGACATTCTGACTTTATTCTGAGGATCCTGCTCTGTCATTATAATACGGCATTATGATAAATTGCCGCTCAGCCAGCACTCAAAGGCTCTCCCGCTTCCCCGCTTTGGTTTTTACAAGCCTAATCCGCAGGCTATTATTCTCTGCAAAGTTTTTGTTCCTGCTCGATTTGTTCTCTTTCACGTTGTATTTCGTGTTCTAACTGTTTCGCTGTAGGAAGATACAGCTGATAC
>CAZURA010000158.1:0-12385 GCA_964622985.1 uncultured Bacteroides sp.
TTCCTGGTTTATTTATCTCATTATCAACAATTTATATACAAGGAAACTTTAGTTAGGTAATTCATTTCAAAAACTTTCTGCATATACCCATCAACTCAAATCGGGTAAAATTCCTGCACCTCTTGATTTTGCCACGCAGGACGAATTTGGTCAGGTTGCCCGGGACCTGAACAGCCATGCTTCACAATTGCAGAAAAAGATCAATCACATTTCATCCCTGTCTCAAGACGGTTCGAGTCCCATTTTTGAAACAGAGGCTGAGGATTACCTTGGACAGGCTCTTTTAGTCCTGTCCGATTTCATGACACGAAAAGAACTGGACGAAGTAACACGTAACCGGGAGGATAAGAAGGAGAACTGGATCTCTGAGGGGGTAGCTCAACTGGGGGAAATCCTAAGATCGGAACGGGAAGATGTGACGGAGCTCACATACAAGGTTATTCAGAAACTGGTTACCTATATGAATCTGGAGATGGGATCTTTCTTTATTACCCATGAAACTGAATCCGATCATCCTTCACTCAAACTGGTAGCCAGCTATGCCTATGACCGGAGGAAGTACATGGAGAAACAACTCGAATGGGGTGAGGGCCTCCCGGGCACCTGTGCACAGGAGAAAGAACTGATATTCCTGACCGAGGTGCCCGAGGACTATTTCGAGATCTCCTCGGGAGCCGGATCGTCAATACCCAACTGTCTGTTGCTTGTCCCTCTGAAGGTGGACAATCAGGTATCCGGAGTCATCGAGCTGGCTACCGTACGGTTGCTAAGGCCTTTCGAAATCGAGTTTATCGAGTCACAGGCCGAAAGTATAGCCTCCTCTTTGATGGCAGTACGTGCCAGTGAGCAGACCTCGGAACTGCTTAAACAATCCCAAACCCAGGCTGAAACCCTGAAAAGCCACGAAGCCGTGCTGCGTGAGAACATGGAGAAGCTGGAGCAGGCCCAGGAGGAATCAAGGAAGAAAGAATCGGAGATCTCAGGGATCTTAAATGCTATAAACCAATCTTCCCTGGTGGCAGAGCTGGGTTTGAACCGACGTTTTGTCAGCATCAATGATCAGTTTCTTCTATTGCTTGAATCACATCGCGATCAGATAGTGGGCAAACTCTACAGCGAATTTGCCCAGGTAGACCCCTACTCTGAAGAGTATAAACAATTCTGGACCTCTCTTAAGGCTGGCACCTCCACTTCCAATGTGGAGAAGTATAAGCTATATTCCGGGAAAGAGGTATGGGTCAAGCAAACTTTTACTCTTATTATTAATAGCGAGGGCAACGTCTATAAGATCCTGAACATTGCGAAGGATATTAGCGAAACCCGTAATCTGCAAGAACAGCTCCAATCACAAGAACTTGAGATTACCCGCAGCGGACTGGATATGCAGACGCTGAATAGTGCAGTGAATGCTTCCCTGATCAAATGCGAACTGGATGCTGAAGGGATCATCATGGATGTAAATGACAAGTTCACCGAAGTGACCGGGTATGGAAGAAAAGAGTTATTAGGCAGGAACTATCGCCTTTTCCTGAAGGATACCGAGAAGGAGCAGTTTGAAAAGATCCGGGAAGAGGTAATCAAAGAGAAGGTGTACGAAGGGGTGATCCGCAGGACCAAGCCCACTGGAGAAGAGGTGTGGCTTGTCTCTACATTTTCCCCGGTAAAAGATGAAACCGGTGAGATTTATAAAGTATATTTTCTGGGTCTCGATATTACGGAAAAGAAACTGAAATACCAGCTACTTGAGGATGCAAACAGGGAAATTGACAGGCTGAAGGAACGACTGAAAGATTATGAGTAGCAACCCATACTATCATGAGTAGCAAATTGCGATACATATTCACATGGGTGGCATTGGCTGTTTTGCTGGTGTGCGGAATACTCTTACTGGCTCTGTCGTGGAACAACATCATTCATCAACCTCCTTCCCCTCCTGCGATGGTCTTGATCTGGGCCCTCTTATGCGCCTCAGGAATTTACCTTTTCATGGTTGCTGTAAAAAAAGCACATCGTCAATGGGTGGATGAAGAACGAAGCCAGAAGGAGACCCACATCGATCCTGCACGAAAAGCTCGAAAAAAGGAATCTTCAAAGGATCAAAAAGTACTCGATTTTACAGCCACTGCCCGCAAACTGGTAAGACGAACCCCGGAAAAAACATCTCTGGAGGAAACAGGAAAGGAATTGCTCAATAGCCTTTCCCGGGAAATAGAGATCATGTCAGGGGTGTTTTATATGAGAAAGAAGGGAGTGTTTGAAGCCTCTTCCACTTATGCTCTGAACCTCTCCTCAGAACCCTATTCTTTTAAGGAAGGGGAAGGATTAACCGGTCAGGTGGCAAGAAACCAGCAACTTATGGTGCTTACCCGCCTGCCTGAAGAACACCTGGAGGTCTATTCGGGATTGGGTAAGGCTCAGCCAGCCTACCTGGCCATCGTTCCATTGATTCACAAAAACAGGACCGTTGCTGTACTGGAGTGTTCCGGGTACCGGTACGATCCACACGATATCGAGAATCTGTTAAGGATCCTTGCCAGGGACCTGATGGAAAAAATATCACCTAATCTCTGATCCGGAGTATGTCGAAACGGGATCCATATCTTATCAGGCGCATAAACTTGCGAAAGGGCATTGTGGTTACAGTGATAAGTGTACTGCTGGTCATCCTGATCCTTTTTGCTTTCTTAATGGAAAGTGGTCTGGCCATCACTTTTAAGAATGTAGCTAACATACATGTTACACATCCTTCCCTGTTTTTGATGGATCTGATTCCCCTATTTGTCGCCATTTTTCTCTTCCCCATGCATATAGCCATGAACAGGTCTATTGAGGAGTATGAGAATCGAGTTAAAGAATCCACTGAGTTGGTGAAGCGAATTACTGGATTTGCACGGGAACTTTCTGAGGGGGCAGATCCCGATCCTTTTGAGGAGATGATGGAGAGTGACCTGGGAAAAGCGCTTCGAATGATCCAGATCAATATCAAGTCCAACAGACGTAAAGAGCGGGAACAAAGCTGGATTGCTGAAGGAAAGGATATTATTTCGAAGATCCTGAGGGAGTACCAGGACCTGGATGAACTCTCTTACCAGATCCTGAAATCCCTTAACAGTTATATCAAATCGATACAGGGAGCCTTCTACTTGCATGATGAGGAATCGGGCTTACTCACCAATAGGGCCACCTATGCCTATAACAGGAGGAAGTATATCCAACAGCAATTCCGTATTGGGGAAGGACTGGTGGGTCAGTGTGGCTTCGAAAAGGATTACATCTACCGTACAGAGATCCCTGAGGAATATGTAACCATTACATCAGGAATTATTGGTGATCAGAAACCCAGCAGTATTTTGTTGGTACCCTTAATTACCAATGAAGAGCTTGAGGGTGTAATCGAATTTGCTTTTTTGGGTGACCGTATTCCGAAGCTTACTATTCAATTCTTACTTGAATTGGGTGAGATTATTGCCCGGACCTTGTTGAATCTGAAAATGAACTTGCGGACTGAAGGCTTGCTGCAAGAATCCCGTAAGATGACTGAAGAGTTACAGAAGAATGAATTACAACTTCAGGAGAGTGCCCATGAGATGACCCTGGCTGGAAGTAAGCTGGAATCGGCAAATATTCAACTGGAAAGAAAAATAGAAGAGGCTCAGCATGCTCAGAACAGGCTGCATCTGCTTCTGGAACATGCTTCTGAGATCATTTCCATATACGACAAAGAAATGAACCTCTCCTATATCAGTCCCTCGGTAATTAACATATTCGGCTATACAGTGGAAGAGATGATATCCGGTAAGGATATGGAAAGGATCGGGCGGGAAGATGCCACCACCCTGCGTAAAACCCTGGATCGGTTGCGTGAAACCCCTGAACGGATTGAAAGCCTGGAATACTCCTTTATAAAGAAAAACGGGGAACGGATATTCCTTAGAACCCATTGCAGAAATATGCTGGACGACTCCGCCATCAAAGGCTTCGTGCTGAATACCACAGATATTACCGAGTCGGTTAAAGCGGAACGGGAACAGAGGCTGAAAACCCGCATGCAATCGCTGTCGGAAAATTCACTGGCTCTGATCCTGCGGCTGAGTACATCGGGCCAAATTCACTATGCCAATCCCATTGTGGAAGATTATACGGATATCGCTCCACACACCATGGCAAACCGCAATCTGAGCGAGGTTCCCTTTAAAAAGGATTTTGCTGCACTACTTGGCAATATCCTCTCCTCCATGATAGCATCGCCGGTGAAGAAAAATATTCAGGTAATGCTACCTCTGGAGATGGGTGAATACAGATCCGAGAGGATCCTCAGTGTAGATGCCATCCCGGAGTTCCAGGATACTGAACTGGAGACCATCCTGATCGTGGGTCATGATGTAACCGAAGCCAAACGGATCGAGAAGGAGATCAAAGTGCAGAACCGGAAGGTGCAGGACAGCATCAACTACGCCGAACGGATCCAGTCTTCCATCCTTCCGGAGGTGAGCCACATCAGGAAAGCGTTCCCCAGAAGTTTTGTCTATTACAAACCACGTGATGTGATCTCGGGCGACTTCCCCTGGTTTTATGAATCGGAAGATTCCTATTACATCGCTGCGGTGGATTGTACCGGTCACGGTGTGCCGGGAGCGCTGCTCTCCTTTGTTGGGCTCTTCCTGATGAACAACATTACAGGTCTCAATCCAGGTATTTCCGCAGGCGAGCTATGCGAATCGCTTCACCAGGAGGTAAGAAGAACATTGAAACAGGACCGGGAGAAACCCGAAACCCGGGATGGAATGGACATGGCCCTCTGTCGGTTCTTGAAAAAGAAACCGGTGATGGAGTTTGCTGGGGCACATCGCCCCTTATATATATTGAGCGAAGGGGAGATCACAGTGTACAAGGGAGATCGCAAAGCCATAGGGGGGTTGAAGCATCGGAAAAAGCCGGAAGAGCCTTTCACCAACCACGAGATCTCCTTTCTTAAGGGTGATAAATTCTTCTTCTTCACCGACGGACTTACCGACCAGATGGGAGGCCCCGAGGGACTTAAATATGGCTCCGGAAGGGTGAGACAGGTGCTGCTGGAAAATGCAGGCTATACCCTTCCCCAATTCCACGATTTCTTCCAATCCGATTTCACTACATGGATGGGCAAAGAGCGGCAACTCGATGATCTGTTGCTGCTTGGAATTGAGGCTATTTGATTTTCACTTTTCCCTTATTTGCACAGATTCCATATATTTATAGCAATTATGACATTTACAGGCGAAAGCAAAGGTTTTTTAAATTACATCTTTGAAAGGTATAAGAATCTGAAAGTCAAAGATATATCTCTTGTATTTGAAGGCCAGATCACCCACCAGGTGATGAAAGCCCTCACTGGCCTGATAGAGGAACAGCTGGACGAAGTGGAAGATGATATGGTATTGCGACGGGTCTATCATGTGATGGTAGAATCACTCCAGAATATTAACCGTCATGCTGAATCTTATGAATACCGGGGACACCCATACCCGGGCATGGGTCTGGTGCTGGTGGCTAAAAACAGTGACCGCTTCCAGGTAACCACCGGAAACATTGTGGAGCACGGTCACGTTGATGAAATCTCCATGTTCCTGGGAAAACTGAATAACATGGACTCAGATACCCTGGATGATCTCTATAAGAAACAGATGCGAGAAGGGATCCTGTCACCCAAAGGAGGTGCCGGCCTGGGCTTTATCGATATCCGCAGAAAGACCGGAAATCCCCTGGACTACAGTTTCGTAAAGATCGACAAGGAAACCTCCTTCTTCATATTCACCTCAACGATAGACCGATAACACAAAGCGAGACACAAATTCATATCTCCGACCAGCATAAACCATTAGCCCGACAAAACCTGCGACCAGAATAAACCATAAGCCTGACTAAGATCCATGGATACCTTACGATTAGAACAGACCGACGACAGCCCTTCCATCCTGCTGGACAAAGAGAGCAGCCAATTTGAGATCTCAGGGAAATCCCTTCCCGAAGATGTGGTGGATTTCTACCAGCCGGTACTGGACTGGCTCCAGACTTACCAGTCAGAGCCCAATCCGAAAACCGAATTCAATTTCAAACTGATATACTTCAATACCGCCTCATCCAAACTGATCCTGGATATCCTGATGATATTTGAGGAGATGGTGCAAGAGGGCCACGAGATACTGGTCAAGTGGTACTCCATTAAGTCAGACGAAGACATGCAGGAAGCCGGCAAGGAGTATGAGGAAATGGTCGATGTTCCTTTCGAACACATCGCCTATGAATTGTAGTACCATCACCGAGTATTATGATCCTTTTTGGGACCCTGTCTCCCATCAATCAATGATAGCACTCAATGAGTGAAGAGATCCTCAAGGCTTTAATGCAACTGTTCGCCCTTATCACCAAACAGGATGGGGGCATCGGCCAGAAGGAGATCGATTACGTCAACCGCTTCCTGGTCCAGCAGATCGGAGTCGACTCCGCCAAAGAGTATCTCCAGCTCTATAAGGAGACCGCGGAGGAGAAAGAGCCTGACGAGGAGAAAAAGCCGGCAGCGGAGAAGAAGCCCACCGAGGAGCCCCCCAGAAAGAAACTCACTTCGGTTCTCGATTCGGTCAAGGTACTTAAGCTCTGTAAGCAGATCAGCAAGACCATCAATCAGCGGCAGAAGATGGTGGTGCTTGTACGCATCCTGGAACTGATTAACGCCGAGTACAACCTCACCGAACAGCGCCTGGGTATCGTGAAAACTGTATCGGATATATTCCGGATCAGCAAAGAGGAGTACGAGTCTATTTTCACTTTTGTCACCTCCTATCAACCAGAAGAGTTCACCCTGGAAAACCACCTGGTGGTGGCCGATTCAATTGAAAAAACATCTCCCTCTTACCGCCACTACCAGTTTGATGGTATAGATACACCGCTTTTCTTTCTCCGCATTCCATCGGTTGAACTCTATTTTGTGAAATATCCGGGAGAGCATGAGGCGTACCTGAACGGACATATAGTAAATCCGGGAGTGATCTATCTGTTTGCCAGCGGAAGCTCACTACGACTCCATGTGGGTCAACCTATCTATTACAGCGATATTGCCACCCACTTCATGGCAGATCTCTCCCTGGAAAAGATCACGTTGGAGGCAGACCAGCTCTCCTATAGTTTTCCCGGTGGGGTGACCGGGTTACAGAATGTTTCATTTTCGGCACATCAGGGAAATCTGGTAGGGATCATGGGGTCCAGCGGTTCAGGAAAAACTACACTTTTGAATACCCTTTCCGGGATGTACAGACCTGATGATGGCCATGTTCGGATCAATAACCTGGATCTGTGGACAGATGCAGATCAGCTTCACGGGGTCTCTGGTTTCGTTCCTCAGGATGACCTGCTTATTGAGGAACTGACAGTTTTTGAAAATCTTTACTTCAGCGCCAAATTCTGCTTCAAACAGCTCTCCGATAAAGAGGTCCGGGAAAAGGTTAACGCAACACTCACCAATCTGGGTCTCATTGAGAAAAAAGATCTGAAGGTGGGATCGGTGATGAATAAAACTATCAGCGGAGGACAGCGCAAAAGGCTGAATATTGCCCTGGAACTCATCCGGGAACCCTCCATCCTTTTCCTGGATGAACCCACATCGGGCCTCTCTTCCAGGGATTCGGAAAACGTAATGGACCTGCTTAGGGAACTGACCCTCAAAGGGAAACTGGTTTTTGTAGTGATCCACCAGCCCTCCTCAGAACTGTATAAGATGTTTGATCGTGTTGTGATCCTGGATTTTGGCGGAAGGTTGGTCTACTATGGCAATCCTGTAGAAGCGGTGATCCATTTTAAGGAGGTGGATAACCAGGTGAATGCAGGCGTGGGCGAGTGTCCCATATGCGGAAATGCCCACCCGGAACAGATCTTCAACATCATTGAAGCGCAGCAGGTGGACGAATTTGGAAATTACACCAACCAGCGCAAAGTCAACCCCCATACATGGCAGGAGATTTTCGTAGAAAAAACGTTGGACGATCCCCTTTCTCCTCTGAAAGCCAGCTCATCCCCTGAATCCCCGCCCCCGGTGAATTTAAACGTACCAGGTTGGTTCAGGCAACTTATCAACTACCTCAGGAGGGATATCAGATCGAAGATCAACAATATGCAGTACCTGCTCATGATCCTTCTGGTGAGCCCGGCACTGGCATTGATCCTCTCTTACATTATCCGGTACATTGCCGATCCCACCAGCAACACCTATGTGTTCCGGGAAAATGAGAACATTCCCATCTATATCTTTATGTCGCTCATAGCAGCTCTCTTTGTGGGTCTCATTGTGAGTGCTGAAGAGATATTCAAGGACCGGAAAATTCTGAAGCGGGAAAAATTCCTTCACCTGAGTCGATCCTCTTATTTACTGGCCAAGATCGGGACACTGATTGTCATTTCTGCCATACAGTCCATCGCCTTTGTTCTGATCGCAAACCAGATCCTGGAGATCCGGCAGATGACTTTACCTTACTGGCTGGCCCTCTTTTCCACCGCGGTCTGTGCCAATCTGATCGGACTGGTGATATCCTCAGCATTCAACTCAGCGGTCACCATATACATAGTAATTCCCCTGGTGATGATCCCCTTAATGGTACTAAGCGGGGCCATGTTCTCCTTTGAAAAACTGAACCGTAAGATCACCTCTATCGACAGAGTCCCCCTTATCGCAGAACTGATTCCCACCAAGTGGACCTATGAGGCATTGATGGTGAACCAGTTCAAGAACAATGAATTTGAAAAGAATTTTTACGATTACGAAAAGCGGATCAGCTACAACAATTTCAAATCGGCCTATCTGATCCCCCAGCTGGAAGAGCGATTTAACGATTGTATCTATGAGTTCCGGGAGAATGGCACCATCAATACCTCCGCCTCCGCACTGGACGTCTTGAAAAATGAGATCCTTCAATGGCAGGGGGCTGTAAAGGATATTCATTTCAAGGATTCGGAACTGGAACCCCATGTATTCTCCGAATCCACCATTGATAAGGTCAATGCATTCCTGTCAGACCTGAAGAGGTACTACATCAATCAGTTTTCCATCGCTAACCGGGAGAAGGAGCGTCACCTGGGAAAGCTGATGAAAGAACGGCGGTCGGTCTATTTTTCCATGCTCGACAAGTACCACAACGAGGCTATAGCAGACTATGTGAAAAAGATCTATGAGAAGAACAAGCTCATAGAATATGAAGGACGATTGTACCAGCAAATCGACCCCATCTTCCTGGATCCCATCCCTTCGGGTTTCCTGGGCATCCGCTCCCACTTCTATGCGCCACGTAAATACTTCCTGGGACGATATTACGACACCTTCAACTTCAACATAGGCTTCATCTGGTTTCTAACCCTCATGCTCTATATCGTATTGTACTACGACCTGGTGGGAAGAGCAATACGAACCAAATGGCTCAAGCCAAAGCCATAACAACTGGATCAAACGTTACCTTATTTGACCTGTTCATATTCCCAGGGTACAACCATGCTGTTTTTACCTCAGAATGTTTAAATTTACTAGTTGAACCAAGTTAATTGTAGCATAAAAGACATTGATTAATACAAATAAAGAGATCGATTTTACATAGCCATTGACTCTTATAAAGACTGCTATTATGATAAGAAATGCTCCTCTCCTGCTGATCGCTTTACTCTTTTTCGCAGCTTGTGGTCAGCGTCCGTCTGAAAACCTTGAGGTTGATATGGACGATGTGGAAACCGGTGAACTCCAGATCTCTTCGGAAACCATGAATGAGATTATCCAGAACATTGCCTCCCCTATCGAGGTGGCCGCGCTGATCAATTCACTGAACATCCCTTTCTCCTCATCTTACCTGGCCGATCCCGATAACCTGTCGACCAGCACCACCAGTTTTGAAATGGCTTACAATCTGGGAGCACTCAGTGCCGACCTGGGATACCTCAATATGTATGAGAAGACTGGTACTGCAGTGAATTACCTCTCCACCATTAACCGGTTAGCTGACGCACTCCAGATAGGTCAGTTCTTCGATTTCGCCACCATCAAGCGCCTGGCCACCACCAGTTCCGATCTGGATTCGCTCATGTTCATCTCTATCAATAGTTTCAACAACATGGATGATTACCTGAGGGAGACCGACCGCAGCAACCTGAGTGCCTTGATGATCGCGGGTGTTTGGATGGAAAGCCTCTACCTGGCCACTCAGGTAGCTGTCCAGAACAGCAACGAAGACCTGAAATCGATGATCGGCGAACAGAAGCTGATCCTCAACGACCTCCTTCTGGTCCTTCACAATTACAGTAACGAACAGGCGATCCAGGACTACATCACCGACCTTGAAAGCATTAAAAGCATATACGACAACGTGAAGATCACCTATGAAGTGGGTGAACCGCAAACCATAGAAAAGGACGGCATGCTGATGGTTGTCCAGAGCGAAACCTCACATGTGCTCATGACCGACGAAATCCTGACCAGGATCATTAAAGTAACCGAGAATATCCGCAATTCTCATATGAATATTGAATCCTGATACTCTGTTAACACCAGAACAAGAAACTGATGCGATATAGAAACCTTATGAACCGAACATGAAACGAACAAAGATCCTGAACCCCGTCATAGCCATCATATTCTGTTTCACCCTGGTATCCATGGCCCAGAGCGACCGAAAAGAACGCGTACAGGACTGTGCCGGCAAAGCTGGTGAAGGCGCCATCTACCTGAAAGAATTCGTGGTAAGGCTCCCCAAAGGCGAAAAAGGCGAACGCCCCCCCATGTATCGCCAAGCCGTCATCCTCCGCGGCAACAACATCTACCGCTTCAACCTATGCAACGACAAGGGCCAATCCATCATCCGCTTATACGACAGCTCAAACATGCTCGTCTCCTCCTACGACCAAAATACCAACAAAGAATACAACCCCATCAACTTCCTATGCCGCAAGACCGGCCAGTACAACATCATCATTACATTTCGAGACGGGAAGGCCGGTGAGGCGGTGGGGATTATGTCTCATGTTATGAAATGATAATAACTTTTTTGGGTTGAGTTTCTGATTTCCGGAGCTACTCCGATTATGAGGGATGTGATGAAATAGTGCTGCTGTTTGTAATCCATGGAATCAAATTCCTCCGAGAAATTTTCTAATGTACATTCGGTGAATAATATTTGTTACTACTATCAATTTGTAATTTATCGAAGACTTAAGCATTAATTTAAAATATAGTTTCTGTACCTTACTTTTGAAAGATAACCTATCAGGGCCGAAGATAATATTAACACAAATGTGGCTCATTTTTTCAATTATGGTATTGTTCTCATTCAGATAATCCCTGTATTCCTTAGGGATAATACTGCCAAAGATTGTATTAGCAAGATAAAGACTCATCACCAGTAATCTTTCGATACCCATTGATCTTGCATTACTTAAAATCAACATGTGGTCCAAGCTCCACGACTTTAAAGCTTCAGCAATGTCACGTAACCAGAATAGCTTGTGGAACTGATGATGGCCTCCGTGATAAGCAAGGTATAAGAAAGCGTTGTTCAAATTCATTTCCCGAATTGAAACTCCTCCAATCTCTCCTCTGACCATCTCCTTTAAAAATATCTCTCCAATAGAAGGCCTCAATAAACCATGATTATATATTCCCAGATGCAGCTCCACATATAAACCAACCTCCTTGTTAAATACACAATACTCCTTTTTATACTTTTGATAGTAATCTCTTTGCTTTGAAGAAAGCTCAGTTTTTGGAGAAACTAGCTGGTAATCTAGCTTTTTCAATGCCTTTATAACAGACAAAAGATCGTCTTTTCTAATAACGAGATCTAAATCGCCTGAATGTCTTTTGCATACATCTCCATATAATCTCTTGGCTAGTACTGGTCCTTTAATCGGGATTGCTTCAATACCCTGTTTTTGTAACTCTTTCAAAATCGTAATCAAGATCCTGGATAAGCTCAAAGACTGAAATGAATATTTTTTTAGAATACCTATCCAAAAAAACCTTTCGTTCTCTTCTAATGAATCAAGAAAACTATCTGAAAGCGTTAATAACTTATGTCGGTATAGAAAAGCATATAGGCTATCCCGGTCAAGGATCAATTCATTGTAAGATAATCTTCCTTGAAGCAGTGCAATATAAGTGTTCCTTTCATTAACCGAATACCTCATCAATCAATTAATCCTTAACATTTAATCCCGATGTCAATCTTACTCTTGCGTTGCCATTTTTGCAGGATTAGTACACTTATAGTACTTAAGAAATACGTAATTCTGATTTCTGCATTCTTTGACCTTTTTTTATCCTGAAGGTCACTAGTGGGCATTTAAAACCCACTGATTATTAATTGATTAGTATTTTGTTCTT
>CAZURA010000159.1:0-12342 GCA_964622985.1 uncultured Bacteroides sp.
GGTATTATAATCAGATCGACAAGATAAAATCGGTCAGGTTCACCTCTTTTTTCAGCAGCAGTTTTTGTCTCAGCCTGTAGCGGTGGTTTTCCACACCCCTGTAAGATATGCGCAGCAGGGGGGCGATCTCTTTGGAGGAGAGGTTCATTCTCAGGTAGGCGCATAGTCTGAGGTCGCTGTGTGAAAGCTGGGGGTATTTGGTCATCAGTGTATGCAGAAATTTCTCATGGGCTTTTTCGAAATGGAACTCAAACACTTTCCAGTCGTCCATGCTGGAAATGTTATTATCGATCTTCTTCACCAGGTTGGAATAGTATTTATCAGGATAGCGGGTTCCCAGGTCCTCTTTCTGCCTCTTGAGGGATTCTTTCAACTCGAGAAGAAATTCGTTCTTCTTGATGAAGGCCATGGTGGAATTGGCCAGCTCCTGGCTTTTGTGTGATAACTCGGCATCCAGTTTTTCGTTTCTCAGCCTGATCAGCTCCTTCTCTTTGGCCTCCTGGATCTTCCTTTCACGCAGCCTGATCCTGCGTAGAAGCAGGTACCGGCCGGCCAGAATCAGCAGCAATAAAAACAGGGCATATAAAACCATGATCATCCTGCTTGCATACCAGGGGGGGCTGACCTGCAACGTGATCTGTTTCTCCATACTGCTCCTGTTCCACTCGTTGAATGCCCTGATGCGTATCTTATAATCACCGGCAGGAATCCGTGAATAGTGAAAAAGGGGTATATCCGCCGGTTGGCTCCAGGCTGCATCCAGTCCTTCCACATAGGATTGAAATGTAAAAGGGGTGACAGAGAAAAAGGGAAAAGCAAATTCCAGTGTCATGCTGTTCTTGTTAAAGGGAATGTGGATAGATCCTCCCTCTACCGGAAGGCGCTGTACTCTTCCAGAACGCCCGCTGATCTCAATGCTTTTCAGCGACATCAGTTTATCTTCAATTCGACCGGAAAGGTCTGGCTGATCTGCCCGGAGGAGTGCATAACCGTTGTCCAGGCAAAGCAGCCCTTCAGTAGCGGTGAGTGGGAATATGTTTTCGTACCCCGAGATCAAATGATCCCTGAACAGACCGATGGGGTATTCCCTGATCTGCTCTATCTCCGAATCGAAGATCCTGAACAGGCCAATACCTGAAGCTCCGATGAACCAGTAATGATGGTCAGGTGCAGGTACCACCCGGTGTGCCCTGGCATAATCACCCAGTTCGTCATTCAGCTGTTGGTGAGGAATAATACTGTCGTTCAAATCGTTATAGGTATAGATCTGCTCTCCTGTGGTGAAGATGATCCTGTTCTCGATGCTGAATACCTGAATCCCGTAATCCTTTCCAAAAATTGAATCCCCATAATATTGGATGTTTAGCACCCTGTTGTGGGGATCGTTCAGTTTCAGCCGGTAAATTCCCTGGTGCATGTGACTGGCCCATATATTGTTCAAATGATCCAGCTCAATATATCTGATCAGGTCATTGAAGTCGGGCAGCTGGTAACTGTGGTGCCAACTTCCGTTCTGCTTTTCATAAAATACAATATCTGAGTAGGTGGACTGGACCAGCATACCGGGATGGAGGGGATCCCGGGTCAGGTGAAATCCCCCGGCAATGCTCGATATCTGCGTGGCCCTGTGGTTTTCAATCCTGAATGTTCCCTCATTGTGACTCACCAGTAACTGGTCATCATAGAGGTCACAGCTCCAGGCCTGACCCTGTGTACCCGGAATGAGCCTGAAGTTCTCTTCGACAGACTCTTTCCACGGACGGTAAAAGACTCCCTGGTTGGTACACAGATAAAGATCTTCTTTAAAAAGAGCGGCTGCATAAATAGCCCCAATCTCCTCATATTCAAACAACTCATAAGACGGATCCACCTGGAATGTAATGAGATCCACCCCCTTGTCCAGTGAAACCCAGATGTTTTGATCCCGGTCACCATGTAATCCCAGCACCGTGTTGTTCTGCAGACCGGTGGACTGGTTGATGCGCTGAATGAAATTTCCTTGACCGTCAAAAACGCTAATCCCATCCAGCAGGGTACCGATAATCAGATGGCCACTGTCTGACATGATACCCCTGTTGATCTGATTCTCTGTGAAATAGGCTTGCCACCCTGTAGGGAAAGGAGAGAACCTGTTTTGCTCATAGATGAATACACCCTCCGAGGTGGTACCGATGATCATTGCTGAATCCTGATAAGGAAGACAGAAACGAACCTGGTTTTCCTGCAGCAGAGGCGACACCAGGTAAGGTTTCAACAGGGTATCCTCTATCTGGAACAATCCCGCCCCCGACACATGTGCATACAGTATTCCCCGGACATCGCTGATAGAATTAATAAACGCTCCCGGTCTGATCACCCTGAACGATTTCTGATCATAAATAAATACGGAAGAAAAGGAGTGAAAATAGATCCTGTCCCCGATAATCACCGTATTCCAGAATTCCTCATTCTGACTGAATAGCGGTTCTGCTTTTGGATTTAATGATTGGTAGATGAGACTTCCCATCGCATCCCTCTGCCAATACCCTATCTCCCTGTACCCACTGGTATATATCCGGTTATCCGGTCCCACAGCCACTGAACGGATCACTGTGCCACCGGGTGAAGGAAAAAAACTCCATTCCACTCCGTCAAATTCAAGCAGTCCTGAATGATTTGCCACATAGATATACCCGGACTGATCCTCCGCGATGGACCAGTTCTGACTCTCCGCATTATACTCCTGCTTGGAGAAATTTCGCGTTTCATAGGGGTATGGGGACTGACTCAGCCCGGAAATGGAAGTCAGAATCAGGTAAAAAGCACATAAAATACTACAATATTTCATGAATTTCGTTGATTATTTTTAATACAAATCTCACTTATTTTCGAAATATAGTGATTTTAATAATTTGTTAATCAATTCTATAAAATTTCACGCATTCAAATGATGAGTTAATAATGAATTCTAAAATCCTATACTTTTTTAAACGAGCATTCTTGGTGTAACCTTTTAGTTGCTCCGGCTTCCATTTTTACGGAAATTGCTTTTCACAACTAAACTTCAATCAGACTATTGACTATGAAAAAGCTATATCTACTGCTGTTTTTCACCCTATCTGTTGCTGCTGGTTTTGGGCAGCAAACCCTTCAGGTGACAGGCTGGGTGACGGACCTGGATGGCACAGGCATCCCCGGAGTGACCATCCTGGTCAAAGGAACTCAGCAGGGAGCCATCACCGACCTGGAGGGGTCATACCAGATCAGTGTCCCATCTGACGGAATCCTGTTGTTCAGTTTTATAGGGTATGCTACCCAGCAAATCGAGGTGTCGGGCCAGAACCGCCTGGATGTTCAGCTCACTGAAATAGCCTTTGACATGGACGAAGTGGTGGTGATCGGGTATGGAACTGCCGCTGTGAAAGATGTCACCGGTACCATCTCTGTGGTAAAGGCTGATGAAATTGCCAGTCAGCTTGTAGCCAATGTGGTCCAGGCACTCCAGGGAAAAGTCTCCGGGATCCAGGTTTCCAATAACGGGGCCCCGGGCAGTGCACCCACCATTCGTATCAGGGGTTTGGGTACCGTACGATCCAATGCCAATCCCCTGTTTGTGGTGGATGATGTCTTTGTAAACGATATCAGCTTCCTTTCTCCCCAGCAGATTGAATCGGTCACCATACTGAAAGACGCTTCATCCGCTGCTATATACGGGGTCAGGGCAGCCAACGGCGTCATCATCATTACCACCAAAGAGGGGAAGTTCCAGAAGCCCAAATTCAGCTATACCGGGTATATGGGCATCCAGCAGGTCTCCAATCTGCTGGAACTGGCCGACAAGGATCAATATATTACCCTGGTCAACGAGAAGATTGCGGTGGGCGAAGACCGGGGAACCTCGTCGACTCCCTTTGATCCCGCTGCTTACCCGGATAATACAAATTGGTACAGTGAAGTCCTCAATCCGGCCACCATCCAGAATCACAACATCGGGATCACTGGAGGGTCAGAGTCTGCCAATTACTATTATGGCATCGGTATTACCAGCCAGGAGGGACTGGTAAAAAACAACGACTACACAAGGATCAACCTGAGGGGAACCTCCGATATCACCATCAATAAGTTCCTGAAAGCAGGATACGGTATCACCGTCAGCGGGTGGAAATCCAACAATGCTCCCAATGTACTGGGACAGGCCTTCAAAGCCCCGCCTGCATTTAAACCCAAGGTCGATGAGGATACGTATACCGATCCGGTGATCCTGGGATTCGGTAATTTTGCCAATCCGGCAGCCACCATTGAATTCTACAACAACATTACACAGGGGATCAATACACTGGCCAACGTGTACGCAGAGATTCAACCAGTGGAAGATCTCTCGGTCAGGTCCTCTTTTACCCTGGATGGGAATTATTCCCAGAACAGGGGCTATACACCCATATACTGGGTATCTGTCACACAGAACGACACCCTCTCCCACCTTTCAAAGTCCAATTCACAACATCTCAATTACACCTTTGATAATACGATCAATTATAACAAGATCGTGGGTGACCACCGGATGAATCTGATGGGGGGATTCTCCATGGTACAGTTCAAGAGTCAGGGGTTGTATGCTTCTACCAGTCGTGTCCCTTACTTCACCGAATCGACGCTTTATCTGAACAACGGCTCCATTGAAGACCTGAGCGCGGGTGACTGGGGATCGCTGATACGGAGCACCTCTTATTTCGGACGGCTTTTCTACTCTTTCAGGGACCGCTACCTGCTCACTGCCACCTTCCGGAGGGATGGTTCATCCACTTTCCCCAAGGAAGAACGGTGGGGCAATTTCCCGTCGGTGGGTGTAGGCTGGGTAGCCTCAGAGGAGAGTTTCCTGGAGAACCTGGAGATGATCAACTTCCTGAAGGTAAAAGCGAGCTGGGGATTGCTGGGGAACAACCAGATACCACAAAATGCCTTTACAGTCACCGTGAACACCTGGGATGGCTATTCTGTCGTGTACGGACCTTATGGCAGTTCGACCATCCACCAGGGTGCATCCATCACTTCCCTGGTTGAACCCTTGCTGCGTTGGGAAATCGTAGAAGAGTATGATGCGGGTATTGAGGCTGTGATGATGGATAATCGCCTGAACCTGGACCTGGGATATTATCGCAGGATGACCAGGAGCGCCATTTTCCCGGTCCCGTTGATCGGTACTGCCGGAACATCGGGTAGCAGCTACCTGGACAACAATGCCGATATCCTGAACACCGGTATTGAGCTTACCATGAACTGGAGCAACCAGCTGGGTGAGCGGTTATCTTATCATGTGGGAGGAAATTTCTCCTACAATCACAACGAAGTGTTCAGACTGGAACCGGGCACTCTGCCTTTTTATGATGCCAATGCGTTTAACGGGGCCCTGGCCACCTATACACAGGAGGGTCATCCCATCGGAGAGTTTTATGTGCTGGAAGTGGATGGCGTGTTCCAGAGTTTTGATGAGGTGAACAGTTACCAGGGCACGGAAGGAAATCCTATCATGCCCAATGCGGTACCCGGGGATCTCCGTTTCGTGGACCAGAACAGCGACGGGATCATCGATGATAATGACCGGATCCCCTATGGCAGTTATACCCCAAAAATATTGTATGCTGTGGATATGGGCGTTCAATTCGGCGGATTCGATTTCTCCCTTGAAATGCATGGGGTGAGTGGGAATAAAATATATAATGCCAAAAGGCCCAACCGGTATGGTAATGAGAATTATGATGCTGATTTTGTAGAGAAGAGGTGGCACGGCGCAGGTACTTCCGACAGCTATCCCTCTGCTGATGTGGCGGGTGGAAAGAATGCCTATCCCAGCACCTTTTTTGTGGAATCGGGAGCCTATTTCCGGATACGCAATATCCAACTGGGCTATACGCTGCCCAAGAGCATAACAAACCGCATTTCCAGTGAATCGATCAGGCTCTACATAAGCGCCCAGAATCCCTTCACCACCTTCGTATACAACGGTTTTTCTCCTGAAATACCGGGAGGCATCCCTTCCACGGCAGGTATGGATTATGGAGTCTATCCACTCTCACGGATCACTTCATTTGGCATCGCTTTGAATTTTTAATTACCGCATCATCGAAAAAGAGATAAAGACATGAAACGATATATAGTGCTACCGATCATTTTCCTGGGATTAATGGTTTCCTGTGAGGACTACCTGGAGTTTCCTCCCGAAGGGGAGATCCCCAAGGAGGAATTCTTTCATACCCGGGAAGATGCCCAGAAGGCTGTCAACGCCATGTACGGATACCTGAGGTTCTGGGATATTTCTGCCTTCAGTTATCTGATCATGGGATCGCTCCCTTCAGATGATATTTCCAAAGGGAGTAGTCCGGGCGACGGTTCCTGGGCCAGTGATTACGACAATTTCCAGCACTCCAAGACCCAGGCGCAGATCAGGGATTTCTGGACCAGCCGGTATAAAGGCATCAACCTTTCCAACCAGGTGATTACCCATGTTCCAAAGATCGAAATGGATGGAGGGGTAAAGCAAAGGATGATTGCCGAAGCCACTTTCCTGCGTGCGTTTCATTACTACTACCTTGTAAGAGCCTACGGGGGGGTGCCCCTGATCAAGGAGGTACCGGCCGGACCGGAAGGGCTGGTGAGAACCACCCTGGAGGAGACCTGGGATTTCATAGAGTCGGATCTCAATAATGCCATCCCTGACCTTCCCGAAACCGTGCCCTCCGGTGAATTCGGACGTGCCACCAGGTGGGCTGCCAAAGGTCTGCTGGCCAAGGTATTGATGTACCGCGAGAAGTGGGCCGAATGTAAATCGGTCTCCGACGACATCATCAACAGCGGTCCGTTCGATCTCTATCCCGATTTCTACCAGCTATTCAGACCTGAACAGGAATTCTGCGAGGAATCGCTTTTTGAGATTGTTGCCACACAGGTACCCGGAGAATGGGGGCTCTCCAACAGTCAGTTTGCAGAAACCCAGGCTGTGAGAGGCCAGTTTGGCTGGGGCTGGTTTGTGCCCACCGATGAGATGGCTTCTGCCTTCGATGCCGCAGGCGATACAGTCAGAAAAAAAGTAACCATCATTTATAAAGGAGATGTTACCGAGGATGGAGATGTCATAGGCGGTATTGATGTGATGGAAGGAGTAGACGGAGCTCCACGGTACAATGGTAAGGTCTATGTGCCTACCCGGATTGAACGGATATCGGGACCTTACGGATCTGACCAGAATGTGAGGATCTTGCGTTTTGCCGATATTCTGCTGATCAATGCGGAAGCCGCCATCCATACCGGTGGTGATGCCGCCACACCCCTGAACAGGGTACGAGCCCGCGCCAATCTGCCGTCGATCGGGAGTCCTACGGTGGAAGATATTTGGAACGAGCGCCGGTTGGAGCTTGCCGGGGAACAGGACCGGTACTGGGACCTGCTCAGGACCGGACGGGCTGCCACAGTGCTGGCATCATACGGTTTTCAAGCAGGGAAACACGAATGGTATCCCATCCCTCAGAATGAAATAGATCTGAGCGGGGATCAACTGGAACAAAACCCGGGATGGGAGTGATGAGTGGAAAGTCTTACATATCCGAATTGAGACTCCTTGCGGGTTTATTCCTCCTGGTCTCTTTCCTTGCAACTCACTCTTGCAGGAACAGGGCTTCTGGAGACGACAAGACCACAGGCACAAAGGCCTTAACCAATGAACAGCTGCTTGATACCATCCAGTACAGAACCTTTCAATATTTCTGGGACGGTGCGGAGCCCGTATCCGGAATGGCCAGGGAGCGGTATCATGTGGATGGCGTATATCCCCAGGATGATAAACACATCATCACTTCCGGAGGCGGGGGGTTCGGGCTTTTGGCCATTGTGGTGGGCATGGAACGAGGTTTTATTACCAGGCAACAGGGCGTAGAGAGGCTCACCCGGATCATCACCTTCCTGGAGAAGTGTGACCGGTTTCGTGGGGTCTGGCCCCACTGGCTTAACGGGGAGACCGGCGAAGTGAAACCGTTCAGTAGGAAAGACAATGGAGGCGACCTGGTGGAAACTGCCTACCTGGTGCAGGGATTGCTGACCGTCAGACCTTACCTCAACGCGGATGATGCCAGTGAGGCTCAATTGCAGGACCGGATCACCCGGTTGTGCGATGAGGTGGAATGGGACTGGCACCAGAAAGGGGGGGAACCGGTGCTGTACTGGCACTGGTCACCCGGATACGAGTGGGAAATGAACCATCAGATCAGAGGTTATAATGAATGCCTGATCACCTATGTGCTGGGAGCTTCCTCTATGACACATCCCATTTCTGCGGAGGCTTACCATCAGGGCTGGGCCCGGGGGGGTATGATCAGGGGAGAAAACCGGGCATATGACCTGCTGCTGGAGCTGAATCACAACGGCGATAAGGAAATGGGCGGACCCCTTTTCTGGTCTCACTATTCCTACCTGGGACTGGATCCCCGGAATCTGAAAGATGCTTATGCAAATTACTGGGAACATAACGTGAACCATACCCTGATCGGTTACTACCATTGTGTGGAAAATCCCCATCACTATAAAGGGTACGGGGAAGATTGCTGGGGACTGACAGCCAGTTATTCGGTGAATGGGTATTCTGCCCACTCTCCTTCCAGGGACCTGGGAGTGATCTCACCCACAGCTGCCCTCTCCTCTTTCCCCTACACACCGGAAAAATCCATGAGAGCTGCGCGTTTCTTTTATGATTCACTGGGATCGAAACTGCTCGGACCCTACGGTTTTTACGATGCCTTCAGCCTGGAAGGGGATTGGTTCCCTCAGCGATACCTGGCTATTGACCAGGGTCCGGTGGTGGTGATGATAGAGAATTACAGGACCGGGCTTCTCTGGGAACTCTTTATGAGTAACGAAGAGGTGCAGACAGGATTGAAGAAACTGGGATTCACTTACGAATAGAAAGTATGTAATATGAATATGAAATTAAGATATACCCTAATACCAGCGGTCCTGATACTGCTCACGGCTTTATCCGGAGCTCTCACTGCTCAGACCTATCTCTATTTTCAGGATAGTCCCAACGCCGATTTTTACGATTACAGCTGGATGGAGCTGACCGCTCCCAGTGAGCTGGAAAGAAAGGATCCGCCCGACCTCCGTAAGTTTCCGGTGGAAACGGTTATCCAGGCTCAGCAGGGAGTCAATTCCCTGAGGCTGAAGTGGCGCTCGGTAACCGGAGGCAACTGGCTGGCCATTGCCGCTGGCGATCAGTGGGTAGCTAAGGATATCAGCGATACAGATACCCTGGTCTTCTGGTTCTACAGCGTGGAAGGGATAGCCAGTACAGATCTGCCTCAGATCTTCATGGAAGATGTGACCAACAAAAAAAGTATATTCCTCTCCCTTTCCGGATGGTCGGCCGACCTGCCCTCCGGGCAATGGACCCGCATTACCATTCCCATGTCGCAATTTCTTGACTCAGGCGACGGGGTGGATTATACCCGTATAAAAACCATCGGTTTCGCTCAGTCAGCGGCCGATGGTGCTGAACACACCCTGCTGGTGGATAATATGCGCGTAAATAAAGGAGACGGAACCGCTCCTCCCGTGTCCGTTCCCCAGGAAGTTACGGTTATGGCCTATGAGTGCCATATGGAGGTTACCTGGGATCCTAATCCGGAAGCGTACATTTCGGGTTATGAAATTGAACGATCCCTGGATGGAGGTACCAGCTATACTTCACTGGTCCAGGTGGACGAACAGACGCATATCTACCTGGACTGGGTGAAATCCCTGGGAGAGAATGTAGAAGCACTCTACCGGGTAAAAGCACTGAACGAAGCCAACGAACCCTCTGCTCCTTCCGTGGCCGCTGGAGATACTACCTACGCTATGACGGATGACCAGTTACTCGATATGGTCCAGCGATACACGTTCCGTTATTTCTGGGATCATGCACACGAGGCCTCTGGCATGGCGCGAGAGAGAAATTCTTCGGGAAATACAGTTACCAGTGGTGGTTCAGGCTTTGGGATCATGGCCATTCCTGTGGCCATTGAGCGGGGTTTCATTACGCGTGAGGAAGGAGTGGCCCGGACCATAAAGATCCTCAATTTCCTCTCCACGGCCGACCGTTTCCACGGAGCCTGGTCACACTGGATCAACGGCAATACGGGTCAGGCCATCCCGTTCAGCAGCAAGGATAATGGAGGCGACCTGGTGGAGACCGCATTCATGGCCCAGGGCCTGCTTACCATTCGACAATATTTCGATGGAGAAAGTACTGAGGAACAACAGATTGTACAGATGGCTACCGAGCTGTGGGAAGGTATAGATTGGGAGTGGTACCGGCGTAATGGCTCATCATCCCTCTACTGGCACTGGTCTCCCAACTACAACTGGGATATGAATATGACGGTGACAGGCTGGAACGAAGCAGCCATTGTATACCTGCTGGCCATTGCATCCCCCACACACGGGGTTCCAGCCAGCCTGTGGCATGACGGGTGGGCAAAGAATGCCAGTTATACCAACGGAAATTCTATATACGGCCATACACTCTACGTGGGAGGAAATTATGGCGGGCCCCTCTTTTTTGCCCATTATTCCTTCCTGGGATTCGATCCGAGGGATAAATCGGACGGCTATGCCAATTACTTTGACCAGAACCGGAATCACTCCCTGATCCATCAGGCTTACTGCGAAGCCAATCCTAAGGGATTTACCGGCTACAGTGCCAGTTGCTGGGGGCTGACTGCCAGTGATGATCCGGACGGGTATTTGGCCCATGAACCCAATTCATCCAGAGACAACGGGACCATCACCCCAACTGCTGCGCTCTCTTCCTTCCCCTATACCCCTGAGGAATCGATGCTTGCCCTGAAACACTTCTATCGTGAGCTTGGAGATAAGACCTGGGGATGGATGGGATTTAAAGATGCCTTCAATTTACACAGGGACTGGTTCGCTAACACCTACCTGGCCATTGACCAGGGCCCCATCATGGTGATGATTGAAAATTACAGAAGTCAGTTATTGTGGGACCTCTTCATGTCCAATCCGGAAATTCAACCCATGCTGGACGCCATTGGGTTTTACCATTCGCCCAATTCGGTGGAAGAGTATCCAGGGGACAAAGATCTGAAGGTGTTCCCCAATCCTTCAGCAACAGGTTTTCAATTGGCATTCACAGTGGATGAAGTCACTGAAGTGCAACTGGATGTGTATTCCCTTACAGGAATTCAAACACGGAATATCATACACCGGGAGAGGCTCTCTCCGGGCAGACACACCTATGAGATCGATGGTCGGGGAATGGCCCCCGGAGTATACCTGGCCCGCTTGACTCTGGATGATAATAAGGTCCGAATTACCAAATTAATTGTTCAATAACTATTAACTATTTAATGAAGAAAGGAGGTTTGTTAAAAGTTTGAAATTCAGAAATCTAATTACATGTATTTAAGTATTAACTAAAAATCAAACAAACATGAGAACAATTTCTACTTTACTATTACTTGCTGTATTGAGCATAGGGCTGAATGCCCAGGTGCTGGCTGACTTTGAAGCTGCCATGGCAGATACTTCGTGGACTCAGTTTGCCAATGCCGGTGATGCACCGGAAAATTTTGTTATGGCTGAGAATCCGGACAAAACAGGTATTAATGCTTCAGACAGTTGCATTCTGTTCACCGTGCTGACCAATGCAGATCCATGGGTAGGAGCATGGTCAGATGCCTTTAATCCCATTGATATCACCTCTGAGAAATACATGTTGGAGATGATGGTGCATAAAGATGTGATTTCCAGATGTGGATTGAAACTGGAAGGTGATGGAGTGGATCCGGTGGAAGTGCTGGTAGCCAACACGGGAACCGGTGCCTGGGAGTTGGTAACTTTTGATTTCACAGCAGCCATTGGGAATACCTATAAGCGACTGGTATTCTTTCCCGATTTTCCGGAGTCCAGGGATGGAGTAGGTTCTAACTGCTACATCGACAATATTGGCTTCCTGGGCGGTGGAACGCTGGTGGGTTCTTTGAAAGAAGCCAGTTTCAGTGTCTATCCTAATCCAGCTGCAGAGAGACTCACTGTCAGGTATCCCGATATGAACAGTGTAACCATTACCAACGTGGTAGGACAAAGGATCAGGTCCATGGAACTTCAGCACAGCAATTTTGAGGTGATTGAAGTCTCTGATCTGAAATCCGGGGTATATTTCCTGACTGTGGAAACTGCCAATAAAACAGTCAGCACCAAGTTTATCAAGGAATAGGTAAACTTACTCCTTATTTAAATGACCCCGATCGTAACTGGTCGGGGTTTTTTTGTCAAAATGGGCTTATACATTAACTTTGATAGAAACCCTAATTA
>CAZURA010000160.1:0-12152 GCA_964622985.1 uncultured Bacteroides sp.
GCTCCGGCTTATGCTTTTTAAACATAGGAACTAAATTCTGGGGGTTATTTTATTACCGTCGGAGGTGATCTATCCCAATCACCATGAACTTATCTTTGCAGATAAGGTGGCTTACGGGACGCATGCCAATTTTTCATTAGACGGGAAAGGAGAACAGATCCTGCTATTTTCACCAGACCTGGTCCTTGCAGATTCCATCACTTTCGGTCAGCAATATCCCGATATCTCCTATGGCCGGTATCCGGATGGATCTCAAAACTGGTACTATTTTCAGGATGATTCACCATCGAGTGACAATAGCCCTGATCATCTCTTAACCGTTTCTTTTGCAGAGCTTCCCCGTTTTTCAATTGAGGGCGGGTACTACACAGGTAATCAGGTGATTACCTTAACTACCCCATCGCCTTCAGCAGTGATCAGATATACACTTAACGGCTCAGATCCTACCTCAGAATCTGCCATCTATACGAACCCTATTACCATCAGCTCCACCACAGTAATCCGCGCCAGAGCTTTTCAGTATGGAACCTTTACCAGTCTGCCCGTTACACACACATATATCCTCGATAAGGAGATCACCTTACCTGTCATTTCCATAGCCACAGATGGAAAATACTTATGGAATGACCGGATCGGTATCTATGTGGAAGGTACCAACGGAATTCTGGGTAACTGCGCTGAAACCCCGCGAAACTACAACCAGGACTGGGAACGCCCGGTGAATGTCGAATTTTACGATCAAAATGGGATTTCCGGATTTAACCAATTGGCAGGTACAAAGATTTTCGGAGCTTGCTCCAGGAGAGCGGAACAAAAATCGATGTCCCTTTTTGCACGTGGCAAATACGGGAAAAACTCATTCGATTATAAGTTGTTTGAAGACAAGGACCTGAATGAGTTTAAATCCTTTATTATCAGAAATTCAGGGAATGATATCCGGCATACCATGCTCCGTGATGGCATGATGCAGACCTTAGTGAAAGACCGCATGGATCTTGATTATCAGGAGTATCAACCGGCTATAATTTACCTGAACGGGGAATACTGGGGAATCCTGAATATCAGAGAAAAGATCAATGAGGATTACCTGGAGGCCAATCATGGAGTGGACCGGGACAGCGTTGATATGCTATACAAGTATGTATACGTTGTGGAAGGCCAGGATACCCACTATCTGGATATGATGGATTTTATCCGGTCCAATGATATGTCCGATTCTGCTAACTATGAGTATGTGGGGAGGCAGATGGATATCAATCAATTCCTGAACTACTATATCGCCGAGATCTACTTCTTTAACCAGGACTGGCCCCAGGGTAACATCAAATACTGGAGGCCTCAAACCCCGGAAGGCCGGTGGCGATGGCTGATGTATGACCTCGATTTCGGTTTCGATTTTCTTAAGTATGAGGACAACATGGTGGGGTGGGCCACCACCGGATCGGAGGAGTCGACAGAATTATTCAGGAATTTGGTGGTAAATACCCATTTCCGCAACGAGTTTTTACAGCGGTTCTGTAGTCACATGAACACCTCTTTTTTGCCTGACAGAGTCATAGGTATCATCGACTCCCTGGCAGGTAATATTGAAACAGAGATGCCCTACCACATCGATAAGTTCAATTGGCCCCGTTCCTTCTCCAGATGGTATGAAGAATTAGATATACTCACTGATTTTGCTTCCACCAGACTGCCCGAACTCCGGACAAATCTCTTAAACAGGTTTAACCTGGAAGGGATGTATGAGTTGACCTCGGTTGTATCAAATCCGGGATTTGGAAGCATTCAGATCAGCGGTGTGGAAGTTCCTGATACGTTGTCGGGCTCTTATTTCATAAACCTGCCTGTTTCTGTAGTAGCCGTTCCAAAAGAGGGATATGCCTTTTTAGGTTGGGAGGGAGCTTCCAGTTCGAGCGACCATTCCATAGAATTGACAGGATCCTCAGACGATACACTTATAGCTCATTTCGGAGCGCTTGAGCCGATCTCCGCACTTCACCTTAATGAGATTTCCTCCAGTGGAGCAAATGCTATACCGGATGAATATGGAGAGCTTTCAGACTGGATAGAGGTCTATAATTCGGGGAGTGAACCCATACAACTTGCTGGATTGTATATTACAGATAGTATTCAACATCCTGACAAACACTTGATTCCGTTTATTGATTCGAAGCGTACGGTTGTTCACCCTGACAGTTCGCTGGTGCTATATGCGGACAATGACATCCAACAGGGGCCTTTACATCTGAACTTTAGATTGAGCAATCAAGGAGAATCCCTTCTATTATCACAAAAAATAGGGGATGAGTTCATTATCCTGGATTCGATAAGTTACACCAAACAGCTGGCAGGTATAACCACCGGACGAATACCGGATGGTACCGGAAAGTGGAAATTAACCGTTCCCACTCCCAATGGTTTCAATGCAGGAATTCCTTTTTACAGCGGGATCTTAATCAATGAGTTCTCGGCAAGTAACCGATCTCTTCCCGATGACCATGGCGAATATGAGGATTGGATTGAGATCTATAATGGCAACGACTACTCTGTAGATATCGGAGGGTTATATCTGACCGATAGCCTGGCAAACCGAACGAAGCACAGAATACCCATCACCTCTCCTGATTCCACTACAATACCTCCCAAAGGATTCCTGGTTCTTTGGGCTGACAATCAACCTGAGCAAGGGGTTCTGCATCTCGGATTTGGTCTCCGGCGGGGCGGTGAGCAACTTGGATTCGTTCAGTACGACGGACTGGGATATATCGATTCCCTCACCTTCGGGGAGCAGTACTCAGCTTCTTCAGTCAGCCGGTACCCCGATGGCCAGGATCAGTGGCAGCACCTGCCTTCTTCCCCTGGATCTGAAAACACCAGCACATCAGTTACCGGGTTGTATATCAATGAGTTCTCTTCAAGCAACCGTTCGTCTATCACAGATGAATATGGGGAGTATGAGGATTGGATCGAGATCTATAATAGCCACACAGACAGTATAGATGTAGGCGGATTGTTTATTACAGATTCGCTGGCTTATGGAATGCGTTACAGGATTCCATCCACCTCACCCGACTCCACTACCATTCCACCGGGAGGATATCTGGTGCTGTGGGCAGATAATGAACCTGATCAGGGGATACTACATGTGGGATTCGGGATCAGAAGATCAGGGGAACAGATCGGTCTGGTCCACTATGACGGATCCACTTTTATAGATTCATTGACCTTTGGCAGTCAATATATCAATGCATCCGTAAGTCGATATCCGGATGGGGAATCGAACTGGCTCTACCTGCCCTCCACACCAGGTGATACAAACCGGTATACTCCTCTATCGGGGCTCCGTATCAATGAATTCTCAGCCAGCAATGAGTCGTTCTTCTCTGATGATTTTGGAGAGTATGAGGACTGGATAGAGATCTATAATGATAATGTTTTTGAAGTGGATATAGGTGGATTATTCATTACCGACAGCCTGGGGAATGGCATGAGGCACAGGATACCCACTACTGAGCCGGGTTCAACTGTCGTTCCTCCAAAGAGTTATATAGTACTCTGGGCCGATAATCAGCCTTACCAGGGAGTCCTTCACCTGGATTTTGGACTGAGCAGGAAGGGTGAACAAATCGGGCTTGTTCAATATAACGGTACTGATTTCATAGACTCGGTGACGTTCGAACCACAATATCTCAATGCCTCGTTAAGCCGATACCCGGAAAAGAATAACCTGTGGTTATCCGTACCGTCAACACCAGGAGATGACAACTATACCGGTACGGTGAGCGGTGTAATTATCAATGAGTTCTCTTCGAGCAATCAGCTGATACAGGAAGACAATTATGGAGAATTCGAAGATTGGATAGAACTTTATAACGACAATGATGAACCTGTGGATATCGGAGGATTGTTCTTCACTGACACGCTGGGATTCGGGATGAAAACCCGGATTCCCACTACCGCTCCTGATTCGACAACCATTCCACCTAAAGGGTATCTTTTATTGTGGGCTGATAATCAAAAAGATCAGGGAGTACTGCATCTCGGTTTTGGTTTGAGAAGGAGTGGCGAACAGGCGGGCCTGGCTCAATACGATGGAGTCACTTTTATCGATTCACTCACTTATGACGAACAGTACAAAAACGCTTCAGTGAGTCGCTTTCCCGACGGAGATAACAACTGGTATCATCTGCCAGCCACACCAGGATACGGGAACGTATACGAAAGAGTTTCCGGCCTCTTTATCAATGAGTTCTCATCAAGCAACCGGTATTTGATGAAAGATAATTTCGGTGAGTACGATGACTGGATCGAGATCTATAATGAAAATGATGAACCGGTTGATTTGGGCGGATTGTTCATCACAGACAGTCTGGCTAATGGTGCACGATTCAGGATTCCTACCACAGCTCCAGATTCCACCACTATTCCCCCCCGTGGATATCTGGTATTGTGGGCTGATAAACAGGAAGAACAGGGGGTACAACACCTGAGCTTCGGATTGACCAGGGAAGGGGAGCAGATCGGATTATTGCAGTATGATGCCGTTGACTATATTGATACGCTGACTTACCCTGAGATCATGGTAAATACCTCTTTAAGCAGGTATCCCGATGGAAATGGCTCGTGGATTTCCATGAACTCCACTCCTGGTTTCAGCAATACAAAGAATGAATACAGGAGGCTCTTCATCAATGAATTTAGAGCTGGTCAGTGGATCGAATTGTTCAATTACAATGATTATCCTGTCAATATAGCAGGCCTGTATGTAACCGATAGCCTGCAAGATCCCGGCAAGTACCAGATTCCTCACACAACTCCTGATTCCACTACTATTCCATCCAATGGATATCTATTACTCTGGCCCGATGCCCATACTGAGCTGGGTGTATTGCACTTGAATTTCACCATGGATCCCTCCGGAGGAGAATTTGGGCTCTCCAGAAAGGTGAACGACAGGTATTTGTACATCGACTCTCTGGTATATACCTACCAGCACACCTCAGTCTCCACAGGACGTGTGAATGATGGGGTAAACTCCTGGACCCATTTCACATCACCCACACCCGGCAGGAGCAACTCTGCGAAACTAACTGCAACACCTGCCGTTGAAGTGAGTGATTTCATGGTCTATCCCAATCCGGTTTCAGGCGGTGTCCTCCACTTTAATCAGCTCAGAAATGTAAAGCTGTACAATAAGCTGGGACACCTTATTCAGGAGGCAAATGATACCAGTCATCTTATTGTCACTAATCTGCAGGCAGGATTATATATTCTGGTCACAGATCAGGGTGAGGTATTTAAGGTGGTAATCAATCCTTCGTAATCACAACTTGGGTGGTGGTCCCGGTATTGAATTCCCCGGCATTCAGGATCAGTTCAGTACTGTCTTTCTTTATGATAAGAGCCTGATAGGAGGCTTGTGGCATAAAATAGGTGTAGTAAAAGTGATCGACTGTATAGAAATCTACTACTTGCAAGCCTTCTCCAAGCATGTATGCCGATTCAATCTGATCGTGAGGATCGGCCACCAGGATAAGAGCACAGTCAAGATCTGCCTGCACCTCAATGGAGTCAGAGCCAGCAGTCACTGTCACATTCTGTGTGGGAATCTGAAAGGTTAATTCAGGGAGCCCTAACGGAGAACTACTTCCGCCCCAACCGTCCACGTGCCAGGTTCCCAATACCAAAAAGGTTTTAATTCCATCGCCAATGTTTCCGGATCTAATGGTGGCACCGGCCTGATCTTGATGCATATAGATCTCGCAGTGGGCATAATTGTGTTCAAATGCGCTGAAAACATCCTCAGAGGCTGATTTAAGAGAATCAGGCTCATTTGTTGCGAAGTCCAATCCTGACACTTTTACTTTTACATATGCCCTTTCAGGTACCTCAGAGGTGTTGGAACAACCCGATAAAATGACAGAAAGGAGCAGGATATGAAATAGTTGTTTCATAATAAAATGGAATTAAGGATTGTCGGGTGTACTACCCATGACTACCAGTTCAGCCAGATTAATATTCTGTGAATCGGATAGCTGAAGTCTGATATATCTTCCTCTCTGTGCCACGTTCACAGTGATCATAGGATCGGGGAAAAACTCCCGGTAGATGGCAGTCACTCCCGGCTGATCCAGTGTGGTCTGGAAATCATGGGATGTAAACGGATCTTCACTTATAAAGATATAGAACCGTGCCATCCGGTCTTTACAGCAGGGATCGGTACGGTTCCACACTTCCATATGGTCTAAATAATAGATCTCCTCCAGGTCTACCTCCCACCATGCATTCAGTTCATACGCCGTATGTGTAACCGATTTATTAATGTAAATACCATCCCGATTTCCGTCCACCCCTTTGGAAGGACGCCCTTTGTAAGTAGTGGAGGATTGAGTGGCTGTCTTTAACAGTGCCACATTTTCCAATAGGTCATCTGAAAGTGTTTTCGACCGGGATTCACCGGAGTAGAGAGACTCACCATAATCGTTAAGTGCTTTTATCCGGTATGTATAACTGGAATTGGCAACAAGATCTTCGTCAATATACTCAGTGACATCACCCGGCACGGTAGCCACATAGTGAAATCCCCCTTCAGCAGCCTTTCTTTCCAACACAAACCCGGTTTCATTTTGTGAAAGGTCCTCCCAGTGAAGTATTGTGGCCACTGCCGAGAGGGGAGTCGAGCTGAGTTTTCCGGGTTGTCCTGGTACTTCAGGAGGTATAGAAAGATTTTCTTTGCCTGCCGAGTAATTCTGTCTGACCTCATCCTCCGCAAGTGCTCTATTGTAGATGGCCGTTAAAAACAGCTTCCCTGTCCAACCATTTTCAAATCCGAGGCTGTTACAAAGCGACAACTTAAAGGTATGCGGGTTCCAACCTGAGAAATCAACCTCTGTTTGTCCAGTTCCTGCCACTTCTCCATTGATGTAGAGAGTCTCCACTCCATCCCTGTCTCTGGTGTAAACCAGATGTTGTAGTGAAATGGAACTGTATATCCTATCCGATCGCAGGACAGCACTACTGTCCCTTGTAAAAAAGTAGCCAGCGGTATTCTCATATTCGAAATCCTGCGACAACGAGATCCCTGTGGTAAATGGATCTGAAATAGATACCATATGGGCCGGGCCGCTCTGCTCCATATTACCTGTCCTGATCCATACTTCCAGGGATATGGAATGGGTAGCCATGATGGAATCGGTCACTTTTCTGTTCATATCAGAGGGAACCAATATGGCCTCCCTGATGATCTCCAGGCCCTGTTCCGGGTCCCACGAGACATTTCCTTCATGGTTGATATAAAGATCATTGGGTATTCCTACCCCTGAAACATCATGCACCAGGTTTCCTTCTCCTTCCATAAAATCGTACAATACGATCAGTCCGTCTCTTACCCTGGTGTCTGAGTCCATGGATGAGGTATAAAGAACGGGTTCAGAAATGGTAATGGGTTCATGGTCCGGCCATGGCAGTACCTCCTGAAGAGCTTCAAACCATCGGACGGCCATGTTCTCATGGCCCCCCACAAATGGGTGCAGGTTGTCAAACATCTCACCACCCGCCGCATTAAGCCTGTAATCGATATCGGTTTCAAACTCCATATCAATGATCTTTATATCGTCGCCTTGTTGAATTACCCTGTCAATGGCCATCTTCTCGATATTCTGATTGAATTGTGTGGTGAGCTGACTGTAGGTACTCCGGTTGATGATCTTAGCCATGATCACTTTTATGGAGTGATCATAATCCCTTTCGTACCTGTCGATCTCATCCAGAATTCCTTCCACATCTGATGGATCAGGATCCAGACCGTTGGTACCTATGTGCAGCATGATGATATCGGCCGGATTCTTCCTGAGCCATTTATATACATTGACCCTGATCTGATCATCAGTCCACCCCGGATATCCCTCATTATCAGGGTCAAATGCGGGTTCAGCATCTTTCCCGGTGGATCTGCTACCCACAAAGTCAACCTGGTATCCCGCTTCTTTGAGCATAAGCCAGAGAGCCTGCCTGTATCCGGTAATCATACCCTCAGGCCGGGGTTCAGGATGGTAGTTACCATAAGTGATAGAGTTCCCCAGAGGCATGATCCTGATAAGGCTACCCGATGTATCGTCAGCACCCGATCCGGTTCGCTCCCTGTTGGTGCAGCTGACCAGGAGTGATAATATTGCGAATGAAATGAAAGTGATAATCCAGTTTTGAGTTCTCATGACTGCCAGGTATATTATATGCGTTGAAAATAAAACAAAGATATCAAAGCGAAGTTCAAAAGTGCAAAATCATATGCACACCTTCTTGATATTCTCTGTTACTTGAATAAAACTTTTCTTACTTTTAGGTTTGATTGGTTATGTTTAGTGATGAGGTTACCATATTGATCATCGACGATAATTCTCCATTTGTCCTTCCTTTGATCAGAAGTTTTTCCGGCTACAAAAATGTTCATCTGGATGTGCTGCTCATCTCCACCGACAGGAGACAACAATTCAGATATTCCAGGCATCTCAGGAACCTGTACTATCATGCGAACCTCACCCGGGACAATTTTTTGGAAGTCGTTACAGCTACGGTTAAAAAATCGGGTGCCGATCTGATCGTACCTACCCGTGAATGGATATCAGCGCTTTTGTATCTGAACAAGAAGACCCTTGAGGAAGTAGTTGCTGTTCACCCGGTACCATCAACGGACACTCTTGCTATCACAGGCAATAAATGGAACCTGAATCAATGGCTGGAGAATAATGAGCTGCCTTGTGCCACAGTAAAACGGATAGATAATGAATGGAACGGTCGCTATCCTGTGCTCCTTAAGCCCACGCAGGGAATAGGCGGAGAGGGAATACAAATGCTGCATAATGAAGATGATTTGAATCGTGTGCAGGATGATCCTGAAATCAATGAAGAGAATTACCTCCTTCAGGAGTATATTACGGGATTTGATATTGATTGCAGTCTTTTCGCATTTGACGGGAAAATCCTGTTCTATACCATACAACGCGGCATTGTTTCCGGATCACTCACCTATTCTAAAGGTATCGAGTTCATCAAAAACAGGGAATTATACAACCTGGTCGAAACCATTATCGGAGAACTTGACTATACCGGCATCGCACATCTGGATTTCAGGTATAGTGAAGTGAGGGAAGAGTACATATTGATTGATTTTAATGCCAGGTACTGGAGTTCAGTTCAGGGATCCCGTACCATGGGTGTTAATTTTCCACTCCTGGTGACAGCATTCAGTCTGGGACTCGAATATGATTACACGGAATACAGGACAGGATATTTCTATTTCACCAGCACTGCTATCAGAGTCAAGTGTATGAATCTGTTCCGTAAAAAGAAATACCATATCAAACTTAAAGATACTCAGGTTCTCTACTCTTTCAGGGATCCTCTTCCGGAACTTATCTTCTTCATCAGATACCTGCTATCTCCGTTTTATCGTCTTATGAGCAAATTCAAAAGTAACAGATGACAGGTGATGAACTAAGGCGGCTGGCCTTCAGGAGGCAGTATCTTTTGGTACCGGAGCATATTGAATGTCCCTTTCAACATCGTGCCCGAAAGGTGACCGATACCTATACGCTTTATACTCATCTCGATCTTGTAATCGCTGATCTGGAGATTGAAGAGATTCGGTTGATTTTGCTCGGTGACCTGTTTGATTATGAGGATCCTCAAAAGGATAACCAGGGGATTCTTAGAGATCTCATTAGTCTGGATCTTAATACTCTGCTTACCATGAGTAGCAAGTATTCAGGCAGATTTGTTCTTATAAGGATAGAAGATCAAAACATCACCTTACTGCATGACGCTACGGCTAGCAGAAAGATTTTCTACAGTCTGGATTCGAAAACTCCATGGTTTTCTTCACAATCTCATCTTCTGGCAAAGGTAAAGGGATTCAACAATACATCTGATCCATCCAAGCTTGGTTATTACAACTCAGCCGAGTTTGTTGCCCTCTATAATTCCAACCTTGGAAATACTACCTATTATGATGAGATCATCCAGCTAATGCCCAATCACTATTTCGACGTTAAAAGCCAAAAAGCCATTCGTTTCTGACCAAAGGAAGATTCTTTGAAGTTGAAATGGAAAGAGGCTGCAGAGAGATGCACGGTCATGATCAGGGGATACATGGAAAGTATCATAAACAGGTATCAGATCATGTTGCCGGTAACTGCAGGTGGTGATTCCAGGACGTTGATGTCAGCTACAAAAGGATTGAGTGATCGAGTGTTGTACTATGTCAACAGGGAAAAAGGAATGTCGGATAAGAGCCTGGATATCAGAGTCCCAAAAAAACTATTTAAGAATCTCGGTATGGATTTTCATACGGTTCATATTCCTTCACACATTGATCCTTCCTTTGAGAAGGTGTACTTCGAAAATAATCCTCATGCAACCAGTACCTTTTTGCCCCATATCTATAACTACTATCTTCACTTCTCTGACAGGGTAAATATTCCGGGAAACATTGCTTCAGCCGCCTGGGGAGTAAATCAACTGAGCCGAAGAAGAATCACCATTGAGAAATTAATCCGTTATAACGGGGTTCAGAGATTTGATTTTGTCAGAGATTATTACGAGCAGTGGATGAAAAATTGTCACGAATTGTGTAAAGCAAATAATCTGAACGTGATTAATCTTTTTTACTGGGAGGAGCGGCTAAGCAATTGGGGAAACCAGATCACTCAGGATAAGGATATTGCCCAGGAAGAATTCAATCCTTACAACTCCAGGCTGTTCAATGAGTTGTTTCTCTCTGTTCCTTTGAAGTACTATAATGAGCCGGATAAACAGATGCACAAGCATATCATCAGGAGTTTATGGCCAGAATTATTACAGTATCAATTCAATCCCACCATCAGGACAAAATCCCAGTTGCTACTGGCTTACCTGGGCCTTTTCTCAATGACCTCCAAACTCTATTTCAGGATATTCGGCCATCTGAAGAAGAGCTGATCCCGGATCTTTACTTTCTCCTTCCATTCTGTTTTATGAACTGATTTTCATAACTTAGAACTATACTAACGGAGATTACTGCAAAACCTTCTTCACCTCATCACATCCCCAACCATATGCTCTTTACTTCTCTTGATTTTGCCATATTTCTTCCTATAGTATTTATGTTATACTGGATGGTAAGTCGAAAAAAACTGAGGTTACAGAATATCCTGATCATCTGTGCAAGCTATCTGTTTTACGGCTGGTGGGACTGGAGATTCCTTTCTCTGATATTTATCAGCTCGGCAGTTGACTTTATGGTCGGAAGAGGGTTGTCAAGAACAGATCATCCGTTGAAGAGGAAATCATTGCTGGCGCTGAGTGTAGTGATCAATATCGGTTTTCTGGGTTTCTTCAAGTACTATAACTTTTTTGCAGAGAGTTTTGCTAATGCCTTTACCTTATTCGGCTCCCAGATTGATGCATCCCGCCTGAACATCATTCTTCCGGTGGGAATCAGCTTCTATACTTTTCGGGTTATTCCGACATAGCTATTGGAACCTCCCGGCTATTCGGCTTTAACCTGAAACAGAATTTCAATTTCCCGTTTTATTCAAGAGATATTGGCGAATTGTGGAGAAAGTGGCACATTTCGTTGGTTTCGTGGTTCAGGGACTACCTCTATATACCTCTTGGAGGAAGCAGAGGGGGGACCTGGATGAAAGTCAGGAATGTTTTCATCATATTCATTGTGAGTGGATTCTGGCATGGTGCCAACTGGACATTCATCTTTTGGGGATTAATTAATGCACTCTATTTTCTTCCCTTAATGCTTTTGAAAAGGAACCGGATTCATACAGACATCATTGCTGAGGGAAGGATTATGCCGACTCTCCTGGAACTGCTTCAGATGTTCAAGACGTTTATGCTATTCAGTTTTTGTCAATTAATGTTCAGGGCGCCAACCGTTGAACAGGCTTTTGCAATGCTGAAGAGGATGGTTTCAAAGTCTCTGATCGCATCACCTATCAGGGATCTATGGACTATAAATACCGATAATCACATCTTTTTCTTTGCAATTAGTGTGTCTATATTGATAGTAGTTGAATGGTTTCAAAGAGAAAAACAACACGGTCTGCAACTTGATCCTGTAAAATTCCCCAAATTATTCAGATGGAGCATGTATTACGTGTTGA
>CAZURA010000161.1:0-11996 GCA_964622985.1 uncultured Bacteroides sp.
GGAATTCGGGTTGTGCATCTGCCCCTGTTTCACCTGCACCCTGCCCCTTAGGTTTCTTTTTCTTACCCATCATTCCCACAATGATGGCCACTACGGTGATGACAATGTACAATATGCTGCCTATCTCAAAATCCATCTTTCAGTAGAAGACTTACAATAAATATCGAGTTTGATGAGTTAAAAATACAAAAAATAGGTGATTTTCTTACTTTTACCACAGTATGATGAAGCATCAGTACATTATTGGCCTGTTCATTGTTATGTTTATCCCCGGATTGCTCATCCCTTGCTGTGAAACCAACCGGGGTCAGATCATTCCTTATGTGCATGTGGATATCTACCTGCTCCTTTATGCCGATCTGGCTACTATGGGAATTGGAACGTCCAAAGTAATCGACAATGAGGGTGTCAACGGAATCGTTCTGTACAGGCAATCTGATTTTGAATTCTTCGCTTATGACCGCACCTGTACCCTGTGGCCGGAGCACGACGCCGCGGTGGTGGAAGATTCTTCTTTTTTCGGTGTTTTTGAATGCCCGGAATGCGGATCCACCTACCTGTTGATGAATGGCGGCATACCCAATTCAGGTCCTGCCCAATACCCGCTGGTGGAGTACAATACCTCCATACAGGGCGACGTCCTCCATGTGTATAACTAAAACGAAACCTACAGATACTCCCAGTGAAATGTTAGTACCTGTAATGGTCCGGTTTGTAGGGCCCCTGAACTTTTACGCCGATATATTCGGCCTGCTCTTCTGTCAGTTTGGTCAGCTTCACACCCAGTTGTTCCAGGTGCAAACGTGCCACCTCTTCATCCAGGTGTTTGGGCAGCATGTACACATCTGTGTCGTAGGTGTTCTGCCAGAGGTCCAGTTGCGCAAGTGTCTGGTTAGAGAAGGAGTTACTCATCACAAAAGAGGGGTGGCCCGTAGCACATCCCAGATTCACCAGCCTCCCTTCAGCCAGCAGGAATATGGCATGGCCATCTTTGTAAAGGTATTTATCCACCTGGGGTTTAATATTGATCTTTTGAATACCGGGCCACTTTTCCATTTGATCCACCTGGATCTCGTTATCGAAATGCCCTATGTTACACACAATTGACTGATCCTTCATGCTGGCCATCTGTTCAGCGGTGATCACATCCTTGTTCCCGGTGGCTGTCACAAAAATGTTCCCTTTTTTTACAGCTTCATCCATGGTGGTCACTTCAAAACCCTCCATAGCAGCCTGCAGCGCACAGATGGGATCTATCTCAGTAACCAGCACCCTGGCGCCATAGGATTTCATGGACTGGGCACAACCTTTACCCACATCCCCATAGCCTGCAACCACAACCACTTTACCAGCCACCATCACATCGGTAGCACGTTTGATGCCGTCGGCCAGGGATTCACGGCAACCGTACAGGTTGTCAAATTTAGACTTGGTTACTGAGTCATTTACGTTAATAGCAGGAAATAACAATTTTCCCTGTTCCATCATCTGGTATAAACGATGAACACCTGTGGTAGTTTCCTCCGACACTCCTTTAATCTCCGGAACCATCCGGTGCCATCTCTCTTCGTCCTCCTTCAGAATTCCCTTGAGCGTTTCATAAACCACCTCTTCCTCCCTGCTGGAAGCTTTAACATCCAGTACAGAGGCATCCATTTCAGCTTCAAACCCTTTATGGATCAGCAGCGTGGCATCCCCCCCATCATCCACGATCAGATTGGGCCCCTTTCCTTCAGGAAAGTTCAGGGCCTGTGCTGTACACCACCAGTACTCCTCCAGGGTCTCCCCTTTCCAGGCAAATACCGGGATCCCGGCTGCTGCAATTGCAGCCGCCGCATGATCCTGAGTGCTGAAAATATTGCAACTGGCCCAGCGCACATCTGCACCCAGTTCTGATAGTGTTTCAATGAGTACAGCCGTCTGTATGGTCATGTGGAGCGAACCCATAATCCGGGCTCCTTTCAACGGTTTCTCCTTCGAATACTTCTTCCTGATGGACATCAGGCCGGGCATCTCTCTTTCAGCGATCTCGATCTCTTTTCTTCCAAATTCAGCCAGGCTGATATCGGCTACTTTATAAGGAAGGGTCTCTTTATAGGTCATTGTCTCCATTTGCTTGATATTGGATGGCAAAAGTACGGTTTTCTAGAAATAAATACTAGCACCTACCTTAATCCTGAAGGAAGAATATTGCAATTTATGTTCCGGTATCCGTATGTCTACTCCCGTATTGTTTGTAGGCAATTCCAGGTCAGCCATGGTCAGGTTCTGGTAAAAGTTCCCTTCAACCCCTGCAAACAGAGAGAATCCTGGAAATGCGTAGTAATGAAATGCGCTCCTGATCTGAGCTCCCAGAATATTCTGAGTATCATAGTTTTCGATGTACTCCACGTCCCCTAAAGCAGGATCAGGAACATAGAAATATACTAGTCTGGGATTGGGGGAGCTGATTATTATTCCCCCTCCAATCAGAAATTCTGTCCGTCTGGTGAAGAGCCGGCTCAACGGGATCAAAGGATACTCCCCGTATATACGGTACTCGGCCAGATTCATGGAATAGACATACTCCACCTTATTGGGATCTTCAGAATTATAATTAAAGTAACTCATATAGGAGTAGTTGTCCAGGTTGACAGCAAGCTGTCCGCCCACGATAAATCTTTCCTTGAATCGCCACGACAAATCAAAGAACTCAAATGCAAATGGCCCGTGCCGATGAAGTTTAATACCTGGCAATTGGGTCGACTGGATCATAGAGGTTAACTCTTTCCTCACCGCATTGGGTCCGGTACTTAATCCAAACGAGATCCTTAGATGCTTTTGGGGAAATGCGCGTCTCAACATTTTGGAATGACGTAATGCCAGCTCTAGGTCCCGGGTAAAATACAGAGAATCTCTCCACAACGATTTATCCTTCAATTCCAGGGTATTTAGAGGAAGAACTTCCTCAGGATTCTTTTGGATCTCCTTGCTACGCTTCACTCTTTGCATCTTTGATCCCAACCAGGCTCCCCCCCCTGAACCCACTACACCAAGAACTATGGCTGGAGCATAGGTCCACCCCTGTCCCAATAAGACACCGCCTACCGTACCTACTCCTCCGCCAATAATGGCTCCGGTGATCCAACCCGTTGAGTTGGGTCCCCCTTGCTGGAACCCGATATTCTGGATCTGCTCCACCGGGATATGGATAAGTTTAGCTGAATCCCTGGGTGAAATGACCGGGCTTTTTCCGGGAAACAGGATGATTTCTGAGCCTCCGGCATACATCAACTGGCCAGATTTGACTTCACCCGTATGGGTGGCAACTTCGATTCGTGGCTGAAACTTTTCCCATCGTTTACAGATCTTATCCCATTCGTCAGAAGCAAGTTCGACGGACCCAAAATGATATGTGGCAGAAGTACCTTCCTGTGCTTCAATGGGAGCAAGTCCCACCATCATGAAAATTGTGAATAGGTAATTGGGTATTCTCATTACAGCAGATTCCGGATGAAGATCTCATCTTTCTCAAGCTGTTGTTTAAGCTCATTCATACCCCTGAACTTCATTTCATTTCTGATCCTTTTAACAAAATGGATCACGATCTGTTCATTATAAAAATCTCCCGATACATCAAAAAGGTGAGCTTCAATGGTCTTCACCGCAGCAGCACTGTCCATGGTCGGCCTGAAGCCGATATTGAGCATACCATCATATATGTTATCCCTCAGTTCTGTCCGTATGGCATATACTCCATTCATGGGGATCAGCTTGTAGGCATCCAATGGATGTATGTTGGCTGTAGGAAATCCCATCTTTCTTCCAATGTGGTTCCCTTCTAATATAGTTCCCGCCAGATAGTAGTTGTATCCAAGCATTTCTGCAGCCTTTTCCAGGTCTCCTTGTAAAATTGACTCCCTGATGGAAGTGGAACTCACCTTTCCCAGTTCGGAACTGAATTCTGGTAGCCGCTTGATCCTGAATTGGTTTACTGCAGCGCAATTCTCCAGTGCCTCTGCATCTCCTTTTCCATCTCTTCCAAACCGGTTATCGTAACCCAGAAGCAACACCTCAACACCCAGTTTATTCACCAGGTATTCCTGCACAAACTCACATGCTGTCAATGAGGCAGTCTCCTTATCGAATGGAACAATGATCAATGCTTCAATCCCATGGCGTTCCAGTTCCCTGATTTTCTCTTCCCGCGTATGTAGTAATTTGAAACTCTGAAGATTTCGTTTAAGCACAATCCTTGGATGAGGCCAGAGTGTTACCACCACAGATTCTCCTCCATGCCTTTCAGCCTCCATTTTTAGCTGCTCCAGAATATACCTGTGCCCTTTATGGACACCATCAAAAGTTCCAATGGTAACCACAGGACGTTTCAGAGAAACAGATTCATGAATTGATCTGATATTCATGTTGAAATGATAAAGACTCCTTAGATTAGTCCACAAAATTAATAATTTTGATGAGGCTTTATGAATGAACTAGAACTCATACGAAAAGATCCCTGGTTGGAACCTTACCGGGAAACCCTTGAAAGAAGGGTAAAAAAAACAGTGGCCCGTGAGAAAGAATTGGCCGGGGATGGTACACTTCAATCTTTTGCCAGTGGACATCTCTATTTCGGACTTCACAGGTATGAGAAGGGGTGGATGATGAGGGAATGGGCTCCCAATGCAGCAGAGATCTATCTGGTGGGCACATTTAATGACTGGCAGGTTAGCGATGCCTGGAAGTTCAAAAAACTCCCTCATGGCCACTGGGAGATCTCTATACAGGACGGAAAGTTATCTCATGGAGACCGGTATAAATTGCTCCTCCGGTGGGAGAATGGTGAAGGGGAGCGCATCCCGGCATGGTGTAACAGGGTGGTACAGGATGAGAAAACCAAAGTGTTCGATGCTCAGATATGGATCCCTGAAGCACCTTATGAATGGAAACACCCTCTTCCGGATTTGTCAGGTATTCAGCCATTGATCTATGAAGCCCACATTGGTATGGCTACGGAAGAGCATAAGGTAGGAACCTTTAGTGAGTTCAAAGAGAAGGTGTTGCCCCATGTGGTAGAGGGAGGTTACAACACCATCCAGTTTATGGCTATCCAGGAACATCCCTATTACGGATCCTTTGGGTATCATGTGTCCAGTTTCTTTGCAAGCAGCTCCAGATTCGGAACCCCGGAGGAACTGAAGGAGCTCATTGATGAGGCACATGGATATGGAATCGCAGTAATCATGGATATTGTTCACTCACATGCAGTGAAGAATGAAGCGGAGGGATTGGGAAGGTATGATGGTACCCCTCACCAATTTTTCCATGGGGATCACAGAAGAGATCATGTGGCATGGGATTCGCTCTGTTTTGATTATGGAAAGAACGAAGTGTCGCACTTCCTGCTTTCCAACGTGAACTACTGGTTGACAGAATTCAGGTTTGATGGATTCAGATTTGACGGTGTCACCAGCATGTTATTTTATGACCATGGCCTGGAGCGTGATTTTACGAGTTATGACTTCTATTTTGACGGGGGACAGGACGAAGATGCGATCACTTACCTCTCCCTGGCCAATAAAATGATTCAGGAGATCAGGCCTGGTGCCATTTCCATTGCCGAAGATATGAGTGGCTATCCCGGATTGGCAGTCCCCGTGGAACATGGGGGTGTTGGATTTAATTATCGCCTGGCTATGGGAACCCCTGATTACTGGATAAGGACCATCAAAGAGCGACCGGATGAGCAGTGGAACGTGCAGGAGATCTTCCATGAACTCACCTCTAAAAGGGCGGATGAAAAGACCGTGGGATATGCTGAGTCTCACGATCAGGCTCTGGTGGGCGACAAGACGATCATATTCAGGCTGATCGACCAGGAGATGTACTGGTACATGCAAAAAAGTGCTGAAAACCTGGTCGTGGACCGCGGAGTGGCACTGCATAAGATGATCCGTCTGATCACAGCAGCCACTGCTGGGAACGGATACCTCAACTTTATGGGCAATGAGTTTGGGCATCCCGAATGGATCGATTTTCCCAGAGAAGGTAACGATTGGTCCTATCAATACGCCCGCCGTCAGTGGAGCCTGATTGAAAACCAGGATCTCAAGTATCATTACCTGTCAGATTTCGACAGGGAAATGATCAGGCTCCTGGGAAAATACAACGTATATGATTCACACAGTTACCTGGTAAAGGCTGACCAGGGAGACCTGGTGATCGCATTTGAACGAAAGGGCTTGCTATTCGTATTCAATTTTCACCCGGAACACTCCTATGCCGATTACGGACTCGCTGTAGATGCAGGCAAGTACACCTCTCTTTTGTGTACTGATCAGCCCGAATTCTGCGGATTCAATCGGTACGACATGGGAATTATTCATCGCTCCATGGTAGAACGCTCATTTGGACTAAAACACAGCCTGAAATTATACCTTCCATCGAGGAGCGCCATTGTGCTTCAGCGCAAAGATATCCCCAGGATCAGGTAGTGTCGATGAGTGTGAATAAAGCATCTAGATCCATCGTACTAACGGAAAATCCATTCGGTGTGGGATCAGTTTATGCCGCGGAAATATTCTAAAACCTATATCAAATAGACCGGTGTCTTCCACCTCGTGAACAAAGGTATATTCAGCTATTGAACCCTTTGTACCTGTACACTCAAACTCTTTCGTTCCCTTGAAGTGAGAGTGCTCCTGACCGCTAATGCTCTTTGTGCGCACTATTTCCACTCCAACCTCTTCGGCAGAGAGTTCACCCAGATCAAGCACTACTTTCCCTGTGTAAGTTTTACCCACAACAAAATCCTCTCTGGTCAAATCGGGAATATCATATTCCAACACCTTGATACCTTTCCAGTGTGTCAGTACCCTGTGTTTCCATCGGGCCATCTCCTTGGGCAACCGGAAATCATTCTTCCTGAGAACTAAGGTTCTATCGTAAAGTTTCATATAGAACTTGTCCAGATAATCTCTCAGCATTCTGTTCATGGTGAATTCAGGCGCCACATGGGCTATGGTATTACGGATCATACCGACCCAGTCTTCGGGGATATCCTGCTGATTGCGTTGATAGAATTTCTTTGTGATATCATTTTCCAGCAAGGTGTAAATACGTTCGGCATCCAGTTCATCCTGTAACTCCTGGTTATCAAAAGAACGCTCTATCGGTAATGCCCAACCGGCATCCTCCCGGTACCCCTCAGCCCACCAACCATCCAGTACACTGAAATGCATCGTCCCGTTCATCACCGCTTTTTCACCACTGGTACCTGAAGCCTCAAGAGGTCTGGTAGGTGTATTGAGCCAGATATCCACTCCCCTTACAAGGCGTTTGGCCAGACGTATATCATAATCCTGCAGAAACACGATCTTACCAATAAATTCAGGACGTTTGGAAATTTCCACGATCATTTTAATCAGATCCTGTCCAGGAATATCCCTGGGATGTGCCTTACCTGCAAATACAAACTGTACAGGTTTGTCCGGATTGTTCACGATCCTGGCCAACCGATCCAGGTCTCTGAACAGTAAATGGGCACGCTTATAAGTGGCAAACCTCCTGGCAAATCCTATGGTTAATGCATCTTTGCTAAGCAACGTAGAGATCTCAAGCATCTGACCCGGGTTATCCATCATTCTGGTGGATGCATCGGCAAGCCGTTGCTTGATATGATTGATTAGCTCCTCACGTTCATCACACTTCAAATTCCATATCTCGTCATCGGGGACAAATTTGATTTTATCCCACATATCTCTCTTCTCCTGTAGTTCAAGGCAATTCTCTCCAAATGTCTTCCTGTACAATTTCCTCCATTCAGATCCCAGCCATGTAGGCAGATGCACCCCATTGGTCACATAACTAATGTGCAATTCATCAGCCAGATAACCGGGCCAGAGGCCTGTGAACATCTCCCTGGAAACCTGGCCATGGAGCTTGCTTACTCCGTTTACTTCCTGCGAAAGCTTAACTGCCAGCACACTCATGGAGAATTTCTCATGAATCTGATTGGGATGAAATCTTCCCAAGTTCATAAACTGGTTCCATGAGATCTGTACTCGTTGGGGATAATGGGCTATATAGGTTCTCAATAAGTCCTCTTCAAAGGAATCGTGCCCTGCAGGCACCGGGGTATGGGTGGTAAACAGGCTCGACCCACGAACCAGTTCCATAGCTTCAGGAAAGGTCATATTCTCACATTGAATATACTCCCTGAGCCGTTCCAGACCGGTGAATGCTGCATGACCTTCATTACAATGGTAGAGGTCACTCTCCACACCAATTGTCCGTAAAGCCCTGATTCCCCCTATACCCAGCAGGATCTCCTGCTTCAAACGGTTCTCATTGTCCCCTCCGTAGAGATTGTGGGAAATACCACGGTCACTCTCCTGGTTGGCCTCAAAGTCAGTATCCAACAGATAGAGGGGAATCCTGCCTACCTGCACCTTCCAGATGCGGGCAGAAAGAGTTCGTCCAGGCAAGACGATCTGTATCGTTTTCCAATTTCCTCCTTCATCCCTGACAGCTGATACCGGGAGGCTGGACAGATCCTGTGCATCACTGACTGCTACCTGTTCCCCTCCGGCCGAAATGACCTGCCTGAAATACCCATATTTGTACAGCAATCCCACACCGGTCATAGGAATATTGTAGTCACTGGCTTCTTTGAGATAATCACCAGCCAGCAGCCCTAAACCACCGGAGAATGTCTTTAATGAGTTATGCAATCCATATTCCATGCTGAAATAGGAGATGGTAGGTATACCTGTTTTGGGCTTTTCACTCATGTACTCCCTGAACTCCTTATACACCTGTTTTAAACGCTCATTAAAGGTTTTATCTTTTTCAAGCTTCTTTAGTATATCATAAGGCAGAGATTCCAGCAGTTCCACAGGATTTTCTCTCACTTCCTCCCAGAGTTTGTCATCAATGGATGCAAAGAGGTTCACTGCGTCCTGATTCCATGACCACCAGAGGTTCCTGGAGAGCTCCTCCAGGGGTTTCAGCTTATCGGGAATCGATTGATGAACCATCACTCTTCTCCAATGAGGATGTATATCCACCAGAACCTGCTCTGTTTCAGGGAGCTTTTCGATACGCTCTTTTTCATAATAGGTAGTCTCCTTCCCAGAGGCACTATCAATGGCTTTGTCGTACGCCTGCCAGTAGTGATCGATCAAGTTCTCCCAGAGTGCAATCCTGGAAATAGCATAGGCTTCGTTCCGTATTTCTTTCTCGCCATTGCTCTTCAGTTTACATTGTCTCATGATAGCCTCACCAATACCATGAATCACCTCTTCATCGTTAAAGTCATCTCTCGGGATAACGGAAATGCCTTCTACTTCCTTTTTATACTCGTTTTTTACCCATAGCCCAAATCCGGTGAGTGTGGTCGTCACGGTGGGAATACTGAAAGCGAGGCTCTCTAAAGGTGTGTATCCCCACGGTTCATAATAGGAGGGAAAGATGGTCTGGTCCAGTCCGATCAGCACATCATAGTAAGTCAAATCAAATACACCGTCGTTTCCGTTCAGATAAGAGGGGACAAAAATCACTTTTACCCTGTCATCTGCGCTATTATTCAATCCGTTGCTTCGAATCCGGTTCAGGATCATATCATGCTCGGCATAGTGCAGGTTGTGGGTAAGGTGTTCTCCCTGAATGCTCTGGTTCGAGCCATTCTTCAGTGCCTCCAGCAAATCTCTCCTGGGACCGTAGTGGTTAGCAGGTATTAGAATGAATGCCACTGCCGTATGTTCACAATCCTTGTTTTTGTTCAGCTCACCAAGTGCATCAATAAAAAGGTCTATCCCTTTGTTCCTGAATTCATACCTGCCACTGGTGGCGAGCAATAAGGCCTCTTCCGGAATCTTCTCTCCGGTGAGTGCCGATGCCACCTCAAGCAATCTCTTTCTGGCACGCTCCCGCTTCTGGCTAAATTCATTCTCACCAGGCACAAAACTGTCCTCAAAACCGTTGGGAAGCAACACATCCACCTCCCGCTCATGAAATTGGCGGCACTCCTTTGCGGTAAGCTCACTCACCGTAGTAAAAGCATCGGCGTGAGTTCCGGCCAGTTTTTCCAGGGAATGCTTCGAAACTATGTTTAGCTCCCTTGCTTTATGATCCCCGTTCAGATGCATCAGGTTACTGTAAAGCGCCTGGTTATTCCCAGCTATGGAGCGACCCACTGAAGTGGCATGGGTGGTAAAAACAGTGCCCACACTTGGCAGATTCTGCTCCAGGTAGAGTAAGCCTGCACCTGTCTGCCACTCATGGAACTGGGCTACTATGTTTCGATCTTCCAGCTCAAAGTGTCTGGTAAAACTTTCGATTACTTTTCCGGCTGCATAACCAAAGAGGGTAGGTTCAATATAATCCCACTGACCGCTAATGGAATCCAGGTGATACGTCTCCCATAAGCTTTTGAATACTTCATTCTTCTGACTAAAGAAGGTGGTGAAATCGAGGACTATGGCCACCGGACTTCCGGCAATCTTCCATCGTCCGATCCTTACTCTGATCCCTTCCGAAGCTGCACTCTCTTTCCAATCCGGGAACAGACTGGTATCCTCTTCAAATTCAGGATGTTCCTGGCTCTCCCTCCATACATCCGGACCAATGGTGATGTAGTGGTCATTCATCTCCTTCACTACGGAGAGCGCCTTAGTCGCGATCACCGTGTGGATCCCTCCTATTTTATTACATACTTCCCAACTAACCTCGAATAAATAATCAGGTTTCTTCATACTTCTCTTATGGTTCTGAAATGTTAACTTTTCTTTTTAGCAGCACTCTTTTTCGTGGCAGCTGTGGATTTCTTCGCACTAGTAGTGGTCCCGGTGGTTGCACCCTTCTTTACAGGGGTTGCCTTTTTAGGGGCCGCACTCCTTTTTGGAGTTGTGCTCTTTTTTGGTGTTGTACTCTTTGCGGCTGACAGTCGTTTTTCTAACCTCTTCAGCTGCTCATCCTTCTCCTTGATGATCTTACTCAGCCTGGCCACATCATCATTCTGCTCAGCTTCGATGGCCGCATTGACCCGGATCTCAAAATCACTTAATACATTCATGTAATTAATGAACGCATCATAGGGCGTATCATAGGGGTTGAAATAGGAATGTACCTCACCATCGGAAAAGAATTTGGTAGACATGTAGTAGAAATGATCACTTACCTGCAGATAGGTAAAGTCGTGTTTGATATCATCATCACCTGTGGAATATACCTTTTCAGTGAGTGAATAGAGCTTCGCGAATGCCTCATTTTGCATCTCATTCCCCAGCCATGCAGTAAGGTCACGCTCCTCATCCGCCCATGAAATAGGATAGGGTACATGAGCAGCTGCAATGACCTGCAACTTGTCGGCCACCTCAGAAGGGGTACTAAAACTGAAAGGGGAATTTCGGAATACACTTTCAGGAAATGCTCTCAGGAACTCAAAGATCCCGGTCTCTTCCCATTGATGTTCACCAAAGGTCTCATAATCCATAAAGAGATTGATAACTTCCTCGTTTTCTGGCGTCTGATTAAGCCAATCCACAAATTTATCTGCAGTCAATGGATATTCATCCCACCCCTTATTGGAGAATCTGAAAGCTATATCGTCGCTCAATTTAAAATTCTTCAGTAACAGTTTGAGTTTGGGATTATGGGCATTGCAATAGAGGAAATTGGGGCTTTTCCAACCCAATACATGCTTCGCTCCTTCGGTAAGCATCGCCTTATATCCCATGTCAGCCACCATGGTTCCGATATCGTCGGAATAGACCAGCTCTGTGTTTCTGAATACCTGTGGTTCCTGACCAAAATGCTCTTTGATCATAGCCTTATGAGCTTTTACCTGGCGTTCAAACTCCTCTTTACCTTTCAATGAACTCAGCGAATGGGCATAGGTCTCCGACAGAAATTCAACATGTCCGGTATCTGCCAACTCCCTGAAACTATCGAGTACCTCCGGTGCATAAAGTTTGAATTGTTCCATGGCTATTCCAGAAATGGAAAAGGAGACTTTA
>CAZURA010000162.1:0-11908 GCA_964622985.1 uncultured Bacteroides sp.
TATCCTCAGGTAGTATCAGAATTTACGTTCCCCAATGCTCTTGACTGCGGGCCCTTTGAGGTGACCTTTGAAAACCTTTCCATCGGCGGGACAAACTTCACCTGGGATTTCGGAGATGGGACCGTTGTCGATACTGCACTTGCGGATCCGCAGACCCACACCTTTGTCAACACCGGATTTTTGGCTCCCCAGGAGTTTAAAATAAGCCTGCTTGCGGAGAATGATTACGGCTGTACTCACGAAAAGGTAAAAACAGTGACCGTTTATCCCAGTATTGATGCCCAATTCATTTCATCAGATACAGCAGGCTGCCATCCTTTGAATATCCAATTCACCAACCAGACCGTGGGAGGTCAAACCTATGTGTGGGATTTCGGGGATGGCACCACTACCAATCTGGAGGACCCGGATCATCTCTTCACAAATACCGGGACAATAGATTCAGTGTATACAGTAAGACTGTTATCTATTGCTCCCAATAACATTTGTACGGATACTTTCTTTATGGACATTACCGTACATCCCTACCTCCAGGCAAACTTTGTAATTCAGGACCATCTGGGCTGTACTCCCTTTGATGTGGCACTCACTAACGCTTCGGTAAACGCCTCAACCTTTTATTGGGATTTTGGTGACGGAACAACTGATACTACGTTTAACATGGCTCCAGTTACACATCAGTTTGTCAATGCAGATTTTAACAATCAGCAAGATTATGAAATTATCCTGATTGCGGAGAATTTTGCAGGCTGTACGGATGAAATCAGGAGGACAGTCACTGTGGAACCTGATATTGCAGCAGCATTTAATGCCAGTCAGCTACAGGGTTGCCATCCGCTGTCGGTGGACTTTACCAACCTGACCAACGGAGGAGCATATTATCATTGGGATTTTGGAAACGGGACCAGTTCGCAGGAGAACGATCCTACTCAAACTTTTGAAAATCTTGGATCAGCAGATACAACATACAGGGTCTGGCTGTATGCAACTGCCTCCAACCATGTGTGTAAGGATTCTACTTTCATCGATATCGTAGTAAATCCCTATATTATGGCTGATTTTACCTTCCAGGAGCAGATTCAATGTACTCCTTCCCTGGTTCAGTTTAACAATGCCTCAGTGGGGGGTGCCACTTTCCAGTGGGACTTTGGAGACGGATCCGATACCACCACAACAAATATGAATCCGATAACACACACATTCACCAATACGGATTTCCTGAACAATGGGACCTTCCAGGTGACCCTGAGCATAGAAAATGGACCGGGATGTACCGATCAGATCGTAAAAACAGTGGAGGTTTATCCGGCCATTGAAGCTCAATTCTCACCCAGTGTGGAAGAAGGATGTCATCCCCTTGAAGTGGATTTCTCGAACCTTTCCAGCGGTGGGTATATCTATTCATGGGATTTTGGTGAAGGAGCCTCAAGCGAAGCAGATGCACCTACCCATACCTTTACCAATTTCACCAGTGCACCGGTGACCCGTCAGGTCTACTTGTTAGCCACTTCCCAGACCAATTGCACCAGCGGTTTCACTGCAGATATCACCATTCACCCGAAACCCACAGCCCGTTTTGAGACGGCCAGGATCATTGATTGCGCTCCATTTGAGGTTCCCTTTGTCAACACCACTCTGGATGGGGATCAATACAACTGGAACCTGGGTAACGATACTATTTTTTCGACCAATTCGGACAGCCCATTCACTCACCTATTTGATAACCTGACAGATGATATAGTTACCTACCCCATAAGCCTGGTGGCTACCACCAATTTTGGTTGTGTGGATTCCGTGCAGCAGGATATATATGTCTATCCGAGAGCCATTGCAGATTTCACAGTCAATGATGGTGATTGCAGCCCGTTCACTGCTTATTTCGTTAACGAATCGGTGCGAGGCCAGACCTACCTGTGGGATTTCGGAGATGGAACCACCGCTACCACTATGGATCCCATCAACCTCTATTTCAACCTGACAGGATCAGATACTATCTACCAGGTAGCCCTCACAACCACTACGCAACATGGTTGTGTGGATTCAACAACGGATGTTATTGACGTATTTGCCCAGCCGCACGCCGAATTCTTCACCGATCCTTCTCTGCAGATGTATCCTTCGGCAGATGTAAATTATACCAACATGACCAATGTAGGTGAGTGGTCCTACCGTTGGGAAATGGGAGATGGATTCACTACTACACTTGAAGATCCTGCTACACATACCTATCCCACCTGGGGGGACTATGAGATATGGTTGTATACCTATTCCAACCACTGTTCCGATTCGATCTCTCATTATATCCGGATCTTGCCGGCTGCGCCTATTGCTGACTTCGACACGGTTTATCCAGCCTGTGAGCCTCACACGGTTCAGTTCCAAAACAATTCGGTCTATGGAGATTCATATCGTTGGGACTTCGGGGATGGAAACAGCTCCACTGAATTTGAACCGGAACATACCTACCAGGAATATGGCATATACAATGTGAAACTTACCGTTACCGGCCAAGGAGGAACGGAGTACGCTTACCGTCTTGTGGAGGTGTATAGAATGCCACTGGTTGATTTCAGGGTAGCCCCCGAGCTGGTCATGTTGCCTGATGATGAGTTGCGCTGCTTTAACCTGTCTAAATACGGATCCACCTACCTGTGGGATTTTGGGGATGGTCACACCTCCACCGAGGAGAATCCCCGACATCTTTATACAACGGTTGGAACCTATGATATTTCACTGGATGTATGGACCGATGAGGGGTGTACCGACAGGTTGGTAAAACCTGAAGCAGTAATTGTGGATGCATCCGGATTGATCCTCTTTCCCAATGCATTCAAACCTGATCTGGATGGCCCCAATGGAGGGTATTACGATCTCAAAGCGGAAGAGAAGAACAACATTTTCCACCCCTATTGGGAAGGAGTGGCAGAATACCACCTGGTGATCTACACCCGCTGGGGAGAGAAATTGTTTTACAGCAATGACGTTAACATAGGCTGGGACGGGTACAACAAAGGTACGCTATGTGCCCAGGGGGTTTACGTCTATAAATGCTGGGGATATTTCCTAAATGGTGAACCGATCTCGGAGAAAGGGGATGTTACGCTGCTCATCCATCGGAAACTGGAGCAATAAAATGAACATCGAAGAGGTTCACGAATACTGTCTGGCATAATCTGGTCTTTTAATTGCTTTCCTCCGAAATTTCCCAATAAACGCCCCTTTCTCTTAATCCTTCTTGAAGATAGTCTACGCATTCCTGATGTTTCCCCAGGTATTCCGGCGGTGAGATCCCTTTGTGGGAATAGATACCTTCTGCGATCATTCTCACGGTAAGGGTAGCTGTATAACCCGTTGTCCTTGCCATGGATATTACATCTGACACGGGATCATATTTGTCGAATAGATCAATGATGTACTTTCTTTTTCGGCCCTCCTTTGTGCCTTCAATAATGGATTGGAAAATAGTAATGTCCGATTCACCCTGCTTCAATTTCCAGTTTGGAAAGAGAATTTGTCCGGTCACTTCCAGCGGACTCACCCTTGTGCCACGAATGTTAAGGGTCTCTTCTTTTGAAAAGAATCCAAGTTCTCTCAGCACTGCCATCTTCTCAATGTGTCCTGGATATCGTAATGTTTTTTCTTTCATATTGGGAGCGTCCAGCGTACGGGACAGTGTCCTCAACCCATCGGTGTTGAAGGCCTCCAGGGTACCTATTTTCGGAAAAAACAGATATTCCGGATCGGAGAGTGCATCTCGCACCACCTCGAATCCATTCTCAATATAACGCGCTGGACGAATATATTCCTCTATCACATCCACGGGAGAAAAAACCGCTTTATACTCACTGGGCCATTCCCTTATCTCAGGAAGTCCACCCACATAAGTCAGGACGCTGTCCACCGTATCCAATTGTAAGGCCTTGTTCATGATGAGTGCACTGCCCATCCCAGGATATACACCGCAATCCATTACCATTGTCACACCATTTTCCCTGGCAAGCTCATCAAGCTCAAACGGATCTTCTTCATAAAAGGCAATACAGACACAGTTTTTACCTGCCTTGATGATGGCCCTGGCTGTTTCAAAACCCATAAATCCAGGAACCGCATTAACCACCAGATCATAAGTACTCACCAGTTTAGTCACATGCTCCGGTTTTGAGAGATCCTGTTGAACCACCGACAGACAGTCATGCTTGGCCTGCAGGGATTTCAATGCAACCGGATTGTTATCGGCTACACTTACCTCAAACTTATCCTCTTTGGCCAGGTCAGCAGCCATAGGTCCGCCAACCAACCCGCCACCTAATACAATTACTTTCATTTTTCAATGGGTATGAACTGAAGTTTACTCGGTACGTGTTTGAATATTATTTTCCTCTAATTTATATGGAAACTATAAATAAATAATTAAAGTTGACAGATCTTTATATGATCTGTATGAACTATAGCTGACATCCTCCCTTCCCTAAAGTGAAACCAAAGATGACATCAGTAAATGGCAACGCTGTACGTCACGGGTAAGTGCATTCGCTGAGATGGTTCCTCCTGAAACAGCATCTATATCTGTTCCAAACTCCAGTTTCCCCCCCTGATATCCTTTGAATTGGCTGAGCCATTTTTTCTGACAAATTCCTATGCCATGGTCTGACCGGTACACGGTGACAAACAATTCCAGGATTTCAAGCTCTGTTGAGTAGACAATGCTATAATCAAAATAGTCGTAGCGACCCTTTGTACGAGTGGACAACAGATAACCCAGTATCTCTCCAGATTGGGCGATGGAGTATATACAGTCCTCCATATTCAGGAATTTCAGGGTAGAATCATTGACTATGGGAGTTTCCCATGTTTCAAGATTGGCTTGGGCCCCGAAACGTTTTTGTACTAGCTTGACTGCTCTTCTGTGTGGTTGACAAGAGAACTCCTGACCCTTTGCCGGAAACATATGTAGAAGGCAAAGCAACAGGACCAATAGGAGGATTTTCGATATTTTATGTATTAAAACCAAACAGCGACTCCTGCGTTTATCTGATGCCTGTTTTTGTCTGAACCTTTGTTTTGGAATAGCTGATAATCGACCTTTAGCATGGCACCCTTATCCAGTTTCCAGCCCAGGCCAAGGGTCAGATCACTGCGGTTATATGCTTGATTTATTCCTATTGAATTAGCCACAGAGGCATGTGTATGATATTGTTCGAACCTGAAAAAGGGGAGTAATTCCGATTGTAAGCTCTCAAAGGAATGTAGTACATTATAGGATATTTCTCCATACCATCCCAAAAGGGTATTGCCCAGATCACTCCCGGTAAATTCATTGTATTCGGCTGAGTTTGAAACCAGTCCATAATTGATCTGAGCCTTAAGTTGAAGTCCCCCGAACAGGTATCTGGTATCAACTCCAACCATGTTCAGTCCCACTATCGAAGAATCCGCTGCGGCCAATGCTTCGGAATCACTTTTGTCAAGGCCGTGATACAACAAAGACCTGGTCCGGCCACTATACCCTGATAGCCCCAGTTGTAAACCTGAAATGCCAAAATAGCTTGCCTTAAATGCCAGGCTGGGTGTGTTAATCAAGGATTCTGAACCCTTCTGGCGTCCTTTACGGAACCCATTGGATCCACTTAGCTTTGCGCTTCCGTCGTACCCGTTGAATCCATTCATTACAAAGATCTGATAGGCGATTGCTGCAGATGGGAAAACGCCTGTGAAACCGGCTCCGATTTCTCTCCACGTAGTGGGTACAATATACTTATCCACGTTGGGCCTCTCTACTCCATTGAATGTGGAAGGCTCATGATATTCGTTAATGATCCCCATGGGAACAAGCATTAATCCACTTCTGAACTTTAGCCAGGGCAAGATTTCATACTGGAGGAAGGCTTGCTCTACATATACTTCTTTCACATGTTCAAACTCCACCTCGGTAACAAACTGTGTCTTCTTGTTGAATTTGTAACCAAATAAGAGGACCAGTCTGTGTACATCCAGCACACCCTCATTTTGGGATCCTTGCTCCAAGGGCTGATTGTAATCAATTTGCCCGTAACCACCTATGGTAAGAGGATCCTCTTCCTGCATCATTCGCCCTGCTGTGTTTACTTGTTCCTGCCCGTAGGCTTGCAGGAATGCAATCAATAATCCCAGGATAACTGCACTTAATTTGAAAAATGACTGCCTCATGATGTGATGTGTTAAAACTGCTTCAAAGCTATAGCAATTTAAGGTCTGTTTGATCGTGGCTACTTACTTCTGAGAATGATTCTAAATAAGAACCCGCGATATTCGATAGATTAACAGCAAATTGGCGATATTTATAAATCACTAATTTAGAATAGAATACTTACATTAAAGCATACAGTAAATCCCCTTCAATAGGGATATATTATGTAAATTTGGCACAATTCGCTCCAGAAGTCATACTTCATGAATATCGAAGAGATCCGTGATTATTGCCTGGCCAAACCCGGGGTCACTGAAGGTTTCCCCTTCGACGAGGTCACCCTGGTCTTCAAGGTCATGAACAAGATGTACGCCCTTGTAGGCCTGGAACGCGTTCCCCCTTTTATCAACCTGAAATGCGATCCCGAGCAGGCCATTGAACTGCGGGGGCAATACGAGGAGGTCCAACCCGGGTACCATATGAACAAAGCTCAGTGGAACTCTATATATTTCACAGGCAGTATCCCACGTGATCTGGTACTGGAACTCATCGACCACTCCTACGAACTGGTGGTGCAGGGGCTGAAGAAATCTGATCGTGATGCCTTAAATTCAGGGAATTACTGAGTTGCTTTTTGAATATGTGATTGAATAATACCTCAGCTCCTATAATCGGGCTTTTTTAGATTTTGACGATTCTGATACATCATAGAAGATGAGCATATCCCAATGTCTAATATTGGATATCATTTATCTCGTATAAGTGTTGCAAGAATTTCTTCTGCATGATTGTAGATTAGGGATAAGTGTCCTTCGTGATCCAGGAAATTGAGTTCCTCATCCGGGAACAAGTTTTATTTTTGATTTACTGTAAAGTCTACTGCTTTCATTTGCTCATTTTTTGCCAATACAATAATAGTAGGATTTGAGAAAGAATTCTCTCTTGGAAACGTCCGTCAGTTCATCTTTCATGATGTCACATATTTCTAAGCTATTTTGATGCCCTTCGTAAGATCCTCCAAATCTTTTTGCCAGAGAAATGGTGAATGGATTAAAAAGTGCATACCCCTTTGATGCCAGTTGCATATCCCCAATGATGATCTCTCCACCCTTCTTTACTTTCGATACTAAACTATAATAAGCAGCTTTGAACTCAGGAATGATAGATAGTCCCAATGTGCAGATCCCAACATCAAATAATTCTTCATTGTCCAAGGCAAATGCAGTTACATCTGCCTCAATGAGTTCCACATTGTTCCACCTGTACTTTTCAATTCTTTGCTTTGCCTTCTTAAGCATCTCGGGGGAGAAATCAACTCCTGTAATATGACCTTCTTCTCCAATTTTGTTTTCTATTTCGGGAAAATCCAATCCGGTTCCACAGCAAAAAACCAATACCCTATCACCCCGTTTTAACGAGGAAACTTCAAATACCTTCTCTTTATATTTCCTGAACATATGAGAGATTGGCAAATCATAATGCTTCGTTACATTACCCGCATAGATCTTTTTTATTTTATTGCTTTCAGTTTTCAAAATAACCTCCTTGTTTTCTAGTTGATTTAATTCACAAATATCTGAAGGAGGAGATTGAAAAACTTATACAAACTGGCTATTTTCTGCTGGAAGAGAGATACACCAATTCGGCCAACTGATCAATATATATTTTCTCCAGATCAGATTGTTTTATATGCTGGATGCATTTGACAACCCGGCTTCCAGTTTATAATGGGTATCTTTTTGGATCAGGACAGCCTCATATAATTCAGGGCGACCATTCTCCCGGGTGATTTCAAATGATTCATCACTTGAAGATCGTTATTGAAGATGCTTCCACCAAATTAGTGAATATCTACCGTATGGTCAATCGGCTCTGAATTTGTTTATTGTAACAGGGAATGGGGGAACAGGCTGTACTTAACAGTTTCTGGTATTCAGTGTCCTCACAGTTACATGGAACGTATAATTTCAGCAATTTGCCATGCGGATGTTACATACTGATTTCCACCTATTGAATAGGTTTCGGGGCATTCTGGAACAACATAGAAACCATTTCTGGCCTTTAAATCCTGCATGGTAATAGCCATGGATTTTGTCTTTTTGGGACCAGGGGTGAACTTTCCATCAATGGCAGCTAAACACTGATTGTCTTTGAAAACCAAAAGATCACATTCTGCACCATCTGCCGTCCTGTAGAAGAAATATTGATAGTCGTCTTTTAGTGTGTTTATCACTTCTTCGATCACGTACCCCTCCCAGAGATTCCCTAACAATGGGTGCCGTAGTAACTCCTCGTAGGAAGTAATTCCCAACAGATAATTGGTAATTCCAGAATCACGAATGTATACTTTCGGTGATTTTACAAGTCTTTTCCCAATATTAGAGTGCCAGGGTTTAAGAAGCCGGATAAGAAATGATCGCTCGAAGAAGGATATGGCATTGCTAACGGTGGGGGATGAAACCCCTAATGATTTTGCCAGATTACTTGCATTTAGCAGCCCACCTTGTAAGGTAGAGATCATTTGAATCAGCTTTTGAAGGATTGCCGGGGATGTACTAAGTCCCAGCATTCTCAGATCTCGTTCAACATAAGCTGACAGGAAGGCTTTTAACCACTCTTTGCGTATTTCTTTATCAGCTATTTTGAATGGTTCAGGAAATCCTCCTTTAATCCAATGTCCCCTGAAGTCAGACAGGTGCCCGATTTCAGTATGCTCGAATGTGGTGAGTTCAACATGTACGATTCTTCCAGCCAATGTTTCATTGCTTAAGAAAAGCAGTTCCGGACTGGCAGAACCTAGTAAAATAAATCTGCCATTTACTCTATGTTGGTCAATCACAGACCGCAGCATGGGAAACAGATCTGGTTTTCTCTGGATTTCATCAATGATGACTACTTTATCAGACACGTTGTTTAAGAATTCAACCGGATGATCCAGTGCACCTGCGTCTATAGGATTTTCGAGATCCAGGTATATGCTTTCTCGTGAAAGTCTTTTCTTTATTTCCCTGGCTAACGTGGTTTTCCCGACCTGCCTTGGTCCAAGAATGGCAATAGATGGGAAATGCTCCAGAAGCAGCAGTAACTTATCCTCAATGGTTCTTTTTATGTACATAAGCCAGAATTATTACCGTAAATATAAAGCAAAAATTTAAATATACGGGAATGTATTCTTATAAAGAATTTCCATTCTGTGGTGATCAGAAATATCACTAGTCTTAAATGGCAGGAATATATCCTGTTGAATGAACATCGAAGAGATCCGCGAATACTGCTTTGACAAACCTGGCGTCACTGAAGGCTTCCCCTTCGACGAGCATACACTGGTCTTCAAGGTCATGAATAAGATGTATGCCCTGGTTGGTCTTGAACGCGTTCCCCCATTTATTAACCTGAAATGCGACCCGGAACGGGCTATCGAACTCAGGGGCCAGTATGAAGCTGTGCAACCAGGCTACCATATGAACAAGGCTCAATGGAACTCGGTATATTTCTCTGGCAGCATCCCACGTGACCTGGTGCTGGAGCTCATCGACCACTCCTACGAGCTGGTGGTGCAGGGGTTGAAGAGAGCAGACCACGTAATGGTATATGCAGAAAAAGTATATTCAGTCTGATTCTTCGGACAAGGAATCCTCCGGAACGATACTGTCGGAAACTCGAGACATCAAATAGAACATTTCCCTGGCAATCTCACGGCAGCGGGAATCGTATGCCAGGACTTCCTCCCGAGAATCATCACTTGTCCTGGGGTCCACATAGTGAATGGCATACCGGGAAGTGGCCCCATCCACGATGGGACAACTCATATCGGCCTTGCTGCAGCACATCAGGGCAATAAAATCATCTTTAGGATTATGTCCCTGGTTATAGATCTTAGAATAGGCTTTCAGGGGAGGACGTTCATCTGAGAATTGTATCAGGTATACAGGATTATCCCCTGTTTCAGCTGCTACTATTGAGAAACCCACGCGCCTCAGAGCTGCTACTGTGCGTATATTGAACGCAGTTTCTTCAGTGCCTCCGGAGAAGGTATTTACCTGGTTGAGGCCATAAAAACTGGCAGCCGTCTGTGCCCAAAGCTGGGCCATATGACTCCTCCTTGAATTATGGGTGCAAATGTAGATCAGCCACGCCCCTCCTTTTTCTGAATGAAGCCTTTCTGCAATATCCTCCGCGATCTGATCCAGGATTTCCTTTCTTTCTGCCGGGACATCATTCATCTGCTTCAACACCTCCTCAACGTATTGTTGCAGGGGTTCGATCAACCTGTCCAACCTGGGATCCTTCCCTTTCATCCTGGTTGTGGAAAGAAGTATAGACAGGAGTACAAAAACCTTTACTAGAACTTTCATCACCCAGTGATCTACTTTCTGAAACCTACGCAAATATCCTAAAAAGGGATCTTCAAAGCAATATTATTTCACATCCGGGATGGATGAATCAGCTATTTTGGCAGGTTTAAGCGTTTTACGAACTCATCGTGTCTTGGGTCCTTATAGAGTGGTTTCCACATGGGCATAGCGGCAACCCATGGTATCCAGAGGTGATGCGGTTCATAGTCGATCCATCTAAATGCTTCATCATTGCGGCCCAGGGCTCCATACATCACTGCAAGCCCCATAGCATTCCAACCGTTTAATTCAGAGTTTTCCAGTTCGTTCAGGATTTTTTCCGCTTCATCACGGTGATTCGTTAATGCATATGCATATCCAAGCACCCAACTCCACGGGGGGGCAATCTCAGCAAGTTTCTTATATGAAGCCAGGGCTTCCTCCTCTCTTCCCATGGCCAGATAAGTTTCTCCCAGTACAAAATAACCAATAGGATAGTCTTTAATAATGTCGAAAGTCTTATATGCTTGCTGAATGGCATCTTCATACCGACCTAAGTATGAGTATAATGCTCCAAAGAATGCGGATAGTGCAGGATTGAAAGGATCATATTTCCATGCAAGTTCATGCTCAACGATCGCTTCCTCGTTCCTCCCGAAAAGAAAAAGAGCCCATGCATAATGATAATGTGCGATGCTTAAGTTAGGATTTAGCTCAAGTGCCAGTTTATAATGCTTCTCAGCCTCATGAAATTTCCATGAAGAGTACATGCATAATTCACCAAGGGCTAAATGGGTTTCAGCTAATGTAGTATCAATTTTAATTGCCTGTAGTGCAGCCGATTCAGCTTTCATATATGCATCCCCAGTATTAAACGGGCCATGCGCAATGTCAAGATATCCGAGAGCTAATCCGGCATACGCAAGAGGCTCACCCGGATCAATTCTGACTGCCTCATGCAAATATTCCAATCCCTTTTTTATTCCGTCTGGAGTTTGCTGGTATAAATTGTACTTACCCCGGAGATAAGCCTTATAGGATTCGGGATTAACTTCCCTGGTTTCGTTAAGTTGAGTCTGTTGCTCGGGTGAAAGTGTTAGTTCTATTTCATTTGCAATTTTCGCAATAACCTGATTATATAATTTCAGGATGTTGCTCATGTCCACATCGAAAGTTTGAGCCCAGATCTGTTGTTCTTCAGGAAAGGCATTTATTAATTTAAGCTGCACCCTTATCTTTTCATCTACAACCAGTACTGATGCTTCAATAATTGCATCAACATCTAATTCAGCAGCAATTTCTTTGATAGTCTTTTCTGAATCTAAATAGGTTAATGCTGAAGTTTTGGAAATCACTCTAATCTCTTAGGGGTTAGTTCCCCGCCGCTTGCGGCGAAAAGTTTACCTTT
>CAZURA010000163.1:0-11702 GCA_964622985.1 uncultured Bacteroides sp.
TGTGAGAGGACAGATAGGGATTTGTTAATAAATCCCTATCTTCCTACTCGATTAAGTTAGGAATCTAATAATCCTTTCGAGATGAATATTGCTTTAATCGGTTTTGGCAAAATGGGTCGCACCATACAGGCTTTGGGATTGGAAAGAGGTCACCTGTTTCCGTTGATCATTGATATGGATAACAGCGAAGACCTGAATAAGGGCAAACTAAATGAGGTAGATGTGGCCATTGAATTTACTATTCCTTCATCAGCACCGGAGAATATCAAAGCGTGTATAGATTACGGTATTCCGGTCGTATCTGGAACCACAGGTTGGAATGACAGGAATTCAGAGGTGGTTGACTACTGTAAAAAGCACCAGGGGGCCTACTTCTACGCTAGCAATTTCAGTATTGGAGTCAATATTCTCTTTGCTTTGAATAAGCAACTGGCTAAGATCATGGATAACTTTTCCAGCTACAACGTTTCCATAGATGAAGTGCATCATATTCATAAACTGGATAAGCCCAGTGGAACTGCCATTTCATTGGCCGAACAGATTATGGAGAAACAGAGGGTTGTGAAAAGCTGGAGTATGGAGGATGAAGAAGATCCTTTTATTCTTCGAATCCATTCCAAAAGAGAAGGGGAAGTAAAAGGAATACACACCATCAACTACGAATCTGATTTGGATTCCATTACCCTGAGTCACAAAGCAAAATCGAGAGATGCTTTTGCAGCTGGCGCTCTGCTTGCAGCAGAGTTCATCAGAGGAAAGACTGGAATCTTCGGGATGAAGGATCTCCTCAAATTTTAGCCTGTATGAACAGGATGATCTGGAGGTACCTGGCTTTTGCATGGACAGGTTTTATATGGTCCATGCTGATGATCTGGATCAATATCTGGTATTTTCTGATTTTCAACCTGGTACTCTATGACATCTTCATCACCCGGAAGATTGACTGGACACTTCGTAGATATAAATTGCCCAAACAGGTTCAGTCGATCATAGAATGGTTCGCCATCCTGATCCTGGCCATCGTTTGCTCCTTCACTATCAAGATACTGCTTGTGGAGGTATATAAAATACCCACTCCTTCCATGGAGGAGACCTTGCTTGCAGGTGATTTTATATTTGTCAGCAAGCTCGCTTATGGACCCCGACTGCCGGAAACGCCCCTGGCCATTCCCTTCTTTCACAATAAACTGCCATCCGGTAAGAAATCATACTCCGAAAGGATAAAAATGCGCTATAAAAGGCTAAAGGGATTCTCCAGGGTAAAACGCGGTGATATCATTGTATTCAACTTCCCTGAAGGGGATACTATGGTAGTCCAATACCCCGGACAAAACTACTACTCTCTGGTAAGACAATACGGACGTGATTATATCCTGTCTGAGTTTGATATTATCACACACCCTGTGGATAAGCGGGAGAATTATATAAAGAGATGTATTGGACTTCCCGGCGACACCCTGCAGATCTTTGACGGAGAAATCAGTGTAAACGGAACTGTTAGTTCCACACTGCCTCTCCAGAAATTCAAGTACTATGTGACGACCACAGGTGCACCCCTCTCAGATGAACTGCTTGATTCGTTAAAAATCCTTAAATCCTCTGTCTCCTATAATCCGGTAAACTCCCTTCACGTTCTTTATTTAGCGGAGGAAAATGTGGAAGCTCTGAAGGCATATTCCGCAGTGAGAAGTATTAAAAGGTATTCTGAACCCATGCTCTCTTTTCCCAATCAGGAGATATTTCCACATAGTAATGGCATTCGCTGGACGGGTGATAATTTCGGACCTTTAAAGGTGCCAGCCAGAGGCGATACAGTTATACTTGACATGCTTAATTTTCCTATATATCAGCGAGTTATAGAAGTGTATGAAGAGAATGAATTCCAGATCAAAGAGGGATACATCCATATTAATGAGGAAAGATCAGATAGGTATGTGATCCAGAAGAACTACTTTTTTGTGATGGGCGATAATCACCATAATTCGGCCGACTCACGATACTGGGGGTTTGTACCCGAGGATCATTTGTTAGGTAAAGCTGTGAATGTCTGGTTTTCCATTGAACCCGATAAATCGATCCTTGATGGTTTAAGAAAAGAGCGTATCTTTAGTCCCATTAAATAAATATGACAATGATTGCTAATAAGTTACTGAAACACAAATACTTCAAGTTTGCCATAGCGGCAGTACTCTATATCCTGTTCGTGATCTGGTTAAGAAACTACTGGTTCTTTTTTGGATTGCCCGTCATCTTTGACATCTATGTAAGTAAAAAAGTGAACTGGTCCTTCTGGAAAAGCAGGAAGAAAAAGAATAATGTGATCATTGAGTGGTTGGATGCTCTCATCTTTGCCGTGGTGGCTGTATCGCTGATCAATATCTTTATTTTTCAGAACTATAAGATCCCTACCCCTTCCATGGAGGGCAGCCTTTTGGTAGGAGATCACCTGGCGGTGAGTAAAACAGCATACGGCCCCCGTACCCCCAATACACCTCTGGCCATTCCTTTTCTGCCCAACACGGTATTGGGTGGAAAATCGTACCTGGAATGGATCCGGCTTCCGTACAAACGACTCGGTGGTTTTACTGACGTGAAGAGAGATGATATTGTGGTCTTCAACTTTCCTGCCTCTGACACCGTAGCGCTTGAAAAATCGGATCACAAATTATACGCCAAAGGAAATTTTGATTATTATGACCTGATCAGGGATGAAGTGCATAACCTGATGCTGGCAGACCAGGCCAGGAACAACCGTACCCGGGCGTACAGCGTATATGAGTCTTACGTCAGAAAACAAATTGCCGAGAAGTTCGATGTGGAAACCAGACCGGTGGACAGACGTGACAACTATATCAAAAGGTGTGTAGCCATGCCTGGCGAATCACTTCAGGTGATCGATAATAATGTGTACATCAACGGGGAGAGGCAAAAGGAATACGAGGGAATTCAACGCTGGTACAACGTGAGAACAAACGGCACCCCAATCAATCCCAGGTCCCTGGAGGATTTCGGGATCAGCAGGGATCTCACCGATGTGAGAAACAATCCCAACTACACCTTTCCGTTATCTACTCTCAACGCGGATCGGATCAAAGCGTTACCGGGAATTGAGCATGTGGAAGCCATGAATCTCTTTACCGAGGGGCAATACGACCGGGATATTTTCCCACATGATGAGAGATACGCCTGGAACCTGGAGTTCTTCGGTCCGCTCACCATACCCTCGAAAGGGATGACTGTGGAGATCAACACCCTGACTCTTCCGTTATACAAGCGCATTATTGAAGCATATGAACAAAATGATCTGGAGGTCAAGGAAGACCAGGTCTTTATTAATGGAGAGGTGGCTACTTCCTATACGTTTGAAATGGATTATTATTTCATGATGGGTGACAATCGTCACAACTCTGCCGATTCCCGATTCTGGGGATTTGTGCCTGAGGATCATGTGATAGGGAAGCCCCGTCTGATCTGGCTAAGCGTAGATAAGGAATATGGGAAGATCAGATGGAAACGGATGTTCAGGATTGTAAGGGCCAGCAGGTAACCCAATGATACATGGGTTTAATCTATCCATCACTCTATAACGGACCTGTTAACTATTATGCCCGCCTGGTCAGGGAGAAGGAGATACTCCTGGAACAGTACGACAGTTATACCAAACAAACCTACCGGAATCGATGCAGGATCTTGAGTCCCAATGGCATGCTCACACTCTCTATTCCGGTTAAAAAAAGACGTGGTACTAAAAACCATTTACGGGACATAAGGATCGATTACGACACTCCGTGGAACAAAGTACATATGCGCAGTATGCAGGCCTCTTATGCCTCATCTCCCTTCTATGAGTATATGATGGACGATATTGCGGTGTTTTATGAGAATCGATACGATTTCCTGCTGGATCTGAATCTGCAACTACTGGAGAAGACGCTCAAACTGATGGGATTAGAGATCCCTGTGACCTTTACCCGGTCGTTTACTGCTATTTCAGGAGATAACGATCCGAGGGAGTTCATCACTCCTAAAAAAGATCAAGCGGTCGTGGATCCCGATTTTAAACCTGTGGTTTATCACCAGGTGTTTTCCGACCGCTTTGGTTTCCAGGCCAACCTGAGTATACTCGACCTGCTGTTTAATGAGGGTCCCTCGGCTCACTCGGTACTGCAGCAGAGCCTCAGAATTTAAATCCCAGGGTGAAAATCATTTTACTGCCATCTATTTCGTTGAGGGAGACTTCGTTGGAACCCGGTTGATATCCATACATTCCATATACTTCTGAGTAGTTGGAATGGGAGTAACTCATATCGAAAGAGGTACGCTGACCTCTGAATCCAAATCCGGCCGAATAGATCCAGCTCTCAGTGATATTCCTGGTATCCACAAAGGGACTCATCATGTATTTCATTCCTCCCCTCAGATATAGAGCCTTCAGGCGTAGTTCAGCACCTGCACTCAAATTGTGCGTGGCTCTGAAATCATTACGCACCTGATCATTCTCATCCATGAACTTGTAATCACTGGCATCCAGTCTGGCTGATGAGTAATTCACATAATCGTAGCCAGCTGAAACAGTGGCGAACTTGAACAATATCAGGGCAGCATGTGCATTGGCCCGTAAGGGTGTCCTTAACTGATAATCGTAAATACCATTGGGCGAACTGGCATTGGCGTCTGCAATCCCCGAACTATTATCCCAGTAAGAGTTCATATCGGTATACTTCTCATCCGTAAGCCGGTAAAAAGTGGGCAACTGAAATGAGGCTCCCACCCTGAACAACTGAATGGGTCTCACAATCAAACCCATCCTGAAAGTATATCCCCATCCTTTGGTATCGTTGTACTCCCTGAACCGGAACCCATCGAAGTCAATCACATGATCATCCAGGTCTGTTTCAGTATGGTAGATCTCTTCATAAAATCTTACTGTATGCAGACCCACCGTGGCACCCATGTACAACAGATTGCTTATGTTAAGTGCTCCGGCAATGGAATACTCTCCAATGTACCCGGATTGCTCAGACATCCTGTGAAGCTCTTGTCCATATCCATCGAGCTGCATGTCGTGCCAATATTCGTTGGCAGATTCATCATAAGGCATCAGATAGGTATCGAAAGCTAACTGCTCATAAAACGGACTCAGGTTATCCGGATCAGCATTGGCATGCCAGGTAAAATCGTCAAGCAGGGAACTGCTGGTATTGATCCCCTTTACGGTGGTTCGGTTATTGAAATCGACAAGAGTACTATATCCCAGTGCGTAGACCACACTAACTAACCCATTGGATCGATCGTGCGTGATGGACTGAACATAACCCAGGTTTCCCATATTAAACTTCAATTTTGAGTCACTTACACTTGAACCCATAAAACTTGAAGTGGAGTTAGCCCAGTAAAATGAGGGTGATAAAGTGAATTCCGACGAACGATAAAAACCAAGTCCGGCCGGATTGACCACAACCGATGAAAAGTCTCCTCCAATGGCTCCAGTGGCTCCAGCCTGTGCTGCATACCTGGCGGTTCCAAATGGATTGTACTGGGAATATCTGAGGGCCTGCATCTCGTTTTGTGCTTCCAGGGAGATGAGAACACATATGAGCACTATGGCTATAAATGAAATCTTTTTCATAGCAATAAATATTTGATCGTTAAAAAGCCAGGACCCCATTCAGGGATCCTGGAAGAAAATGACAGTTAACGTCTTGAACTGGAAGATCTGGAGGAACCACCACTGGAAGATCTGGAGGAACCGCTTGAAGATCTGGAGGAACCGCTTGAAGATCTGGAACCTCCTGAACTGCTTCGCCCACTAGAGTAAGAGCTGCGGCTTGATGAGCCACTTGATCGGCTGTAGGAGCTGCTGCTGCGACTGGAGCTGCTCGGGCGACTGTATGTGCTTCGACTACGGCTCGAGCTGCTTGGGCGACTGTAAGAGCTGCTGCTTCGGCTAGGCGAACTCGAACGGCTATAGGAACTGCTTCGACTAGGCGAACTCGATCGATTATAGGAGCTGCTACTGCGACTGGATGACCTGCTTGGTGTCGTATAAGTCCTGCTTGGAGTAGTGCTCCTGTTATATGTTGAGGAAGAACTTGTACGTGGTTTGCTGTAGCTGGGCGTATAAGTACCTCGCCTGTTGGTGGAGCTTCTTTGCTGCACATTGGCAGGTGGCCTCGTTCTGGTGGTCTGCACTGCAGAAGTACGTCGATCGGTTGGTGAGGTGGTGGTCCTGACCTGTCGTTGGGTTCTGTTAATCGAACCGTCTCTCTGAACCTGATTGGTCCTGGAGCTTCTTGCAGTGGCTGACTCACGTGTTACACCGGTATTTCCGGTCGATCCGGTGCGACTCCTGTACCTGGGATCCACGTAGGTAGAGCCTTTTGATTCTCCGTAAGTAACATTGGATGGCCTGGAGTATCCGTAGTAATGCCTGTTATCAAGCCTGCCATAGTGGTAGTGATGTCCGGCACCATAGTAATGGCTATCCCAGTATCCATGGTGATATCCCCAGTGGTAACCACCCCAGTAGGAGCTTCTGTAGTAAGGATAATACCCTCCATAATATCCTCCCCATCCCCAGGGTGAATACCATGAATCATAGTAACCGCCATACCCCCAGTAGGAAGGATAATACCCCCCTCTGTAGTAAGGATATCCCCAACCCATACTCATCCCCCAATGAAGACGGCTGCCGGTATAAAAGTAGAGATCGGTATAGTAGGGATCGTAATAATTCCAGCCATAATAGTCATCCGAGAACCTTCTGAGGTTCGACGAATAGTAATAGTCATTCGGATCGTTATAGTAATTATTAATAATGACTGGAGCGCTCTCCTGGCCATATTCACTGACCTGGTTGAGCGAGTCATATTCTTCGTACTGGTTGGCATATAAGGCTTCGCTACCCTGGGGCTCATACGTTTCGCCCAGCATCTCGGCCTCCCGTTGCAACTTGTACTTCTCATAATCACTCAGGTTCTCAGTATCAGAGACCTGGGACTCGGCGTAGACCGGCTCCTGCTGAATAGGCTGTGCAGCCATTACTTGCTGAGAAGTGACTGCAGGCTGATCCACCACAACGGCAGCTTTTCTCTGGCCAAGATCAGGATTATAATAGACATCATCGTACTCTGATGCTGCTGTGTATCTTGAAGAACTACAAGATGCCAGCAATATGGCTACGCCTATAAAGGCAAGTGGTAAAGTTTTCATGATGTTTCCTCCCGGTATTTTTTGCATCTGTTTGTTTTAACAATAATGAAGCAAAGTTCGTGCCAAAACAATGTACTGCACATGCGATTGTGCAATATACTAATTATTTACCATCCCGGCAGTGACCGGCTCATCTGGTGCATGGATCTGTTATAGGCGGGTAATCGATCAGGGTCATATGTATTTCCCATTCTGGGATTATCATCCTGTGTATAGATCCATAATGCTTGGTGATCCCATACAAGCACTTCATCCCGGGCATCACCAGTCAGATCCTGGACCATATACCATGTGGCCGGATGGCCATCGCTGGGAAACCTGACTGCGGGATGACCATAAGCATCAACCATTCCTCCCATCAGAGAATCAGCTGAAGTGATAAAAAACTCCTCTCCGTCTCCTTTCCAGTTTACAGGTTCACATCTTCCAGGACCAGATGGAGAAAGGAATTTGCTAATTACCTCTCCCGAGGAGGTCAGTACATGAACCAGCCCATCACTACCCCATAGGTTAGACGTAGCAATTTCCAGTCCCGGTTGCTCGGCATCATAGTCTGCTACACTAAAGAAGTGGACATGCCCCATGATATTCTGTTTCAGCAAGTTTCCGTTGAAATCAAAGTAGATCAATCCCCAATCACCTGCAGCATATACCAGTGCAGGAGTGCTTTTCACACCCACCATTAACTCATTCACAGAGACTCCGTTACAAACATCACCAATAAAAGCTCCCACATCGAATAGCAGGTTGCCTTCCGGATCGATCACCGTATACCCCATCAACACTTCGTGTCTGCCATCTCCATCCATATCATACACCATAGGACAACTACCCGTCTCTGTTTTGTACTGCCACAGCAGCTCCAATCTCTCGTTCAGGACCACAATCCTATTCAGATGGTCAGCCAGTACAATGCAGTTGTCCCTTCCCACACCGGCCAGATCTCCGAATACCATCGACTTTACTATCCCGGATCCGGGAATCCTTATTGCTTCCAAATGCTTGCCGGTTCTACCCTCTAACACCTGAAGTTTTTGTTCGGAGACAAAGATCACTTCACGTGTGCCATCTCCATCCAGGTCATGCACCTGTACAGGTAATTCGTGTCCTCCATCAGGTGGGGCTGTTCCGGCATCTCCGTATTCCCACAGGGTTTCCCCTTCAAGATTCATGGCACAGATATACTGAATGTACGAACCATCAGCATCAGGTCTGATAAAAACAATTTCTTTGTTACCATCTCCTGTCAAATCCCCCAACTTGATATTGTGGTTAGTACCAAAATCGGTAGTATTGAAGCGCCTCCAGCGAACCATCTGAGGATGATCACTCAGGACCAGCTCCTCACGCCTGCCTATTTGCCTCTTTCTTCGGGCAAGTTTTCGTTGTTCCCCTTTTAAGATTTTAACTTCAACTCTGTGAAATCTGGCAGGAAGATCTGAAATCAGGCCAATCTTTCCTGATTGCAAAGGGAGCCCATCCGCATGCAGATAGATCGAATCGTTCAGAACAGTGAAGATCCTGTTTCTTCTGACAGTAACTGTGGCATGTAACTTCTCACCCGGAGTCCAAACCAGGGGACTGAAATCCAGGATCCTTTCGATGGGGCGCAAAGGGGTAACCGACTGCTGTACCTGCTTCAATGTTACCGTGTTTCCTTCTATTCCAAAAAAATAGAAATCGGTGGGATTCTTGTATTTGAACACCACTCCACATTTATCAAATTTGGCCAGGGGGGTAAACTCCACTTCAAGCGTATAATCCTTCCAGAGGGTGTCGCCTGCAAGAATCAGTGGATGCGTGATGAGGCTCAACGGCTCATTACTATCATTCAGATTGGTGAAGGTCTGAGCCAAAAAAATTTTTCCCCCCTCCCCCTGGATTTCCCATGATTGATCAAATCCCTCGTGTCGTAGGCTGGTAGCTACACTCCAGTTACCAAGTGAACCTCGCTCTGGCTTAAAACAGATCGCCGGGTTAGTGGTATCAAAGTGCGGAGTATCACCCAATTCAAGCTCTTGAAACCCATCTGAAAACACAGTGGTCTGCACTATGTTTCCGGAGCAAGAACCGATTACCAAAAGGATGTATAGGGAGAGTATTTTTGTGCCAATAGGAATGTTAATCATGATCCTGGATTAACTTTATGCAAATATACACTTAAATCATAGCTGTTCCCAATTTCGTTTCTTTAAAAGAATCTTTAATATATTTACAGCGAAGAAGGATCTGGAATGCGCATAAAACCCTTTTTTATATTCATAATTCTCTGTCAATCCCTGGTTGCGCAGAAGCCTGTTATTCTTTCAGATTTCGTGCAGCAGGTTTCCATTTCTGATCTGCAACTTCATTATTTGGAGGATCCAAACTGTGCGTTCCAACCGGCAGACTTTTTTGCCGGAAGATTGGAACACCTCTTTAAACAGGTCGACTTCAGCGGTGCTGATCCTTCCCTTCAGAACTCACAGCCAGGTAATTGTATATGGTTCCGTTTTTACTTCGTAAACCGGTCCACCAGGCAATTCTCCTTTCATCTTCAGCGCAATGAATTTTCCGAATTTGCTGAATACCGGCTCTTCCAGCGTTATGAAAACGGAATGGTTACCGTTCGGAAATCGGGAAATGTGTTACATCCCAGGAATAAGGATGTCAACATTAGTGGTTCGGACGATCTGCGGATATACCTGCCACCCGGCGAGACAGACACACTCTATTTGAGAGTAATACCTTCTGAAGAGTCGGTAATCTCTGCCCTGACATTTACCATTTCCACTCACCAGAGTGTAATAGCAAAGGATCGTTCAAAACGGCTGGTCTTTGGTGTATTTGTTGGGATCATGTTCATTATGATCCTTTATCACATTCCGGTATTCGTTAAGGGTAGAGAAAACAGCTACCTGTACTATATATTGTATATCCTGGCATTCCTCTTCTTCTTTATCAACAAAGAGGGGTATATCTATGAGCTTACCCCAAGGTTTACATCAGCACCTATCAACATCTTCCTGCTGGAGATCTTCCTTCTCTTTTTCCTTCTTTTCGGGAGAGCATATCTCGATACCCGTAATACGCTCCAATCGTGGGATACCATTTTATTGATCGCAGTATGGTTTACTGTAGGTGGATTGGCCCTGAGCTTTTCCATCGTCTTATTACAGGGACTGGGTGTATATGTTCCAGTCTTTATTCAGCTGGGTGCTCTGGCCATTAACATTGTATCTGCCATAGGTTCTTTGTTTCTGGCGGTTGTCCCTGCGATGATACTGACCAGGGAAAATTTTCAGCCTGCACGCTATTTTCTGTTTGCCAATCTCTTCCTGATTCTGGGAATTGCTATTAATTACGCCCTCAAAGAGTACTCATTGGGAAAACACAGCCTGGAGCTGGGTGTTACATTACAGATCCTTACATTCTCCATCGGTTTAAGTGAGCGCATCAATATGCTTAAGAAGAGTAAGGAGGTGGCGCAGCGCAGAATCATTGACCAGCTGAGGGAAAATGCTGCACTCAAAGATAAGGTAAACCGGGAGCTGGAGGACAAGGTACAGGAGCGTACCTTTGAGATTCAGGCCCAAAAAGAGCATATTGAGAAGCAGAATAAGGAGATCAAATACAGCTTCGACTACGCAAAAAAGATCCAGAATACTGTTCTTCCGAGAAATGAAGTGTTCGAAAACCTCTTTGGTGAACACTTCATCTTTTTCAAACCGAGAGATATTGTAAGTGGCGATTTCTACTGGATCTCCCAGAGTGATCACAGGATCGTGTTAACCGCAGCAGATTGTACCGGGCACGGAGTACCTGGATCGCTCATGAGTATGCTGGGTATCACAATGTTACATGAAATAGTAAATGAGAAGAATGTGGATCACTCAGAAGAGATCCTGAACCAGCTTCGATTAAGTATTGCACGTACCCTGAAACAGGAAGGTAAGATTGGGGAGCAAAAAGATGGAATCGATATGGCACTGGTGATTTACAACACCAAAACAAGGCAGTTGGAGTTCTCTGGTGCTAATAATCCCATCTACATCATCAGAAATGGTGAGATGCTCGAGTATAAAGGGAACAATATGCCCGTTGCCTACTACGACAGGATGTCTGATTTCACTCGCTATACCATTGATATGAAGCAAGGTGACAGGGTATACATGTTCACCGATGGATTTCCCGATCAATTCGGAGGACCACAGGGGAAAAAGTTCAAGTACCGTCCCTTTAAAGACCTTCTTCTTGAAGTGCATGAACGTCCCATGGAAGAACAGCACAGGATATTAAGCCTGATCTTTGACGAGTGGAAGGGTGACCTTAGCCAAATCGATGATGTTTTGGTGATTGGATTAAGGCTGTAGCACTTCAACACTTCACCTTTTTTTCCTTTCTTTGTACCGCAATTGAGAGGCTGCCATAACAGTCTCATAACTATCTTTTCAATATTAGACGAATGGCCAAAGTATTAACAAGTAAAGAAGAGAATTATGCCCAGTGGT
>CAZURA010000164.1:0-11614 GCA_964622985.1 uncultured Bacteroides sp.
TTGTATCAATATGATGAGGGAGCAGTACGTTCAATTAATCCCGTGAAAATCTATGCTTATGGAATAAGAGCAGTAATAAAAGGACCAGCGACCTGGCCTATACTCCCCACACTGAGTTAAGCACACAGGATTGTGCCTTTGCCATACTCAGCAGGTGGGGTGCATCGGAGAACATGTTTAAACATATACAAACTCGTCATCCATATAACTACCAGCCAGGGTACCTGTTTCATGAAAGCGATAATCAGTCCATCGCGAACCCGTTGTTAAAAGAGAAACAGAAGCTGATCAAGCGGCTGAAAACGGAAACAAACAAGCTTTACAAGAAAATGGCAACCGCCAATGAAGGCCTGACAAAAGAGGGCACTCCCAGGCAAAACAGCATGAAGGAGAAGTTTAAAATACAGATCGGGGAAAATGAAGGTAAAAACCTGTTTGACTTTGTGACAAGCGCTGCATGGAACTCCAGAAAGCAGGTAATTGAATGGTTGCAACCCTATTACCCAAACAAAAATGAGATAGTGGATCTGTTCTATGCCATAACCCAATGCCAGGGGTGGGTAAAGACAACCCACACGAATGTTACTGTACGAATTGAACCTCTGCAGCAAGCAAGCCGCAGGGCTGCCCAGGAACAGTTATGCAGGAAACTGACATCATTGGGGGTGCAAACCCCAACAGGGAAATTTATGATAATGGAAGTGGGGGATTCACCAATTTGAAAAATGTCCAAAAAAATGCGGTATTTTTAGGGTTTTCCGAGAGGTCTGTAATTATCAATGGATTTTTGGATTCTTTATTAATTCTGCTTGGACAGATTAGCAAATTGTTGATAAAAACTCCTGAAAACACTGGGTTTTCAGGGGCATCGAAAATCATTCTTCTGCATTCTCTAACTGATACATCAGCAACATTAACGAACTCTGTAATGCCTGGGAATTGATGCGGTCCTTTGAATCTTTGTCGTAGTGTACGATCTTTTTAAGCATATCAAGCGTTTTGTTGTAATCGATGTAATGCTTTATGTTGCTGTCTTTGGCTTTCAGGATCAACTGCCGGATGGATTCTTCATCCTGTCTCCACCGTAAAAATATACTCGGTACAACTATGCCTGTTTTATCGAGGCGCCATTGGATTTCCGGAGGAAGAATTCCCTCCATAGATTTTCTGAGAATATACCGGCCATATCCATTCTGAACCTTCAAGTGAGGGGGCATACTAAGATAAAATTCTATCAGGCGTTTATCTAATAACGGATAACGGTATTCGAGTTTGTGGGTTTGGGCTTTTATGGCGCAATACTCCAGTCTCTGGGGTACGTAATCAAGGTTTATTCTTATATACTGCTGCATACGTGTGCTCCCTCTTGCCGGCAGCTTCATCTTTTTGTAAAATCGTTCTTTAATATTCATCTCCTTATAAAATGTCTGGTCAATCGCCAGTGCATGGTAGATGTCATGTGCCCAGTCAGGAGTTTCGAAGGCAGGTTTAAACTTCTGCAACAGGCCCGAAAGCATAAGTTTACCAAACTGTTTGGTAATTTTCACAGCACGGTTGTCTTTTCCTTTGTTTATTATAAGAAGTTCTTTAAGTAACCTGCTGAGACGAAAATTCGCTGCAAGCTCAAACATATAGCCCGTGCCCGGTGATGTGACCATCTCATCCCCGCCATAGCCTGACAGCAATGTCCGGCATTGTTCTTCCTCTGCTTGCCGGTAAATAGGTTCAAATACTTCACTAAGGGTTCCCTGCATAGCTCCTTCATGGAGATGCGTTCCCTTTCTCAGGGGGTTCAGGATTCCTTCCCCTTCACCGGTAATGAAAAAATGATCCAGTATATCGTTGTAATCGATCACCTTCCGGCAGTGTTTGATCTCATCATCGTAAGGGAAATGTTTTTCCCTGGCCGAATCGGGTAAACCATGGGAAAAAGTTTTTATGCTTTGCTTTTGGGAAGCCAGACTGACGATTGTAGAAGAATCGAGGCCTCCGCTTAATTCTGCTCCAACCGGATAATCCGATTGAAGCCTGCAATAGACAGCCTCCTTAAGCTTTTCTTTGAAGGCGTTTATGTACTCCTTATCAGAGGAGAGCTTTAATTCATAATGCGGATTGAGGTTCCAGTATCGCCTGATTGTTGTTCTTTGGGATGTTACTATCATATAATGAGCCGGTGGCAGCCGGTAGATCTCATTGTAAAAAGTTTGATCCTTCTCCGAACTCAGAGTTGATAGCGCATCGGCAATAAAGAGCTCATTGATTGTAAGAGAAATATTTTGATAAGCCTTGATTCCTTTGATCTCCGAAGCAGACAGGAAAATGTCATTATTATTCAGATAGAAGAAAGGTTTGAAGCCCAGATGGTCACGTGCACAATAAAGCTGATCTTTATCGGGATCCCAGATGGCATAAGCAAAGGCACCTACCAGGTGATCGTTACACAGAATGCCGTATTGTTTATAGGCTTCTAAAATGAGTAGGCTATCCAAAACAGGTTTTCCCGCTTCAAGATTAATATTTAGCTTGCCGGACAGCTCTTCCCGGTTGTCTATGCGTGCATCGGCAGTGATGATCCATCCAGTTTCTGAATCGCGATAAGGGAATCTCTCATATTTGGATTCCGGGGTATTGTAAAGCATCAAGTGACCTAATGAAACAGAGCCATCTAGCACTTGTTCTTTTCGGTCCGCATCCCAATGATTCAATGATTCCATTATGGATTCCATTTCATTATTATGAACAGGATCTCCATTCTTTTTAAATATGCTTGCTATGGTGCTCATGAATGTATATTCAACCTGAGATTGAGATCTCAGCTAATTACCGGTAAGTGGAATACATCCTATGACAAGCTGATGAACAGAACCGAATTGCCTGATAATCAAATAAAAATCCACAGAAACAATCAACAAGCCAAATAAAAGGCCAAACAGAATTCAATAATCGCTCAATTTAAGAATCCGCCCCTTTCACTGTACCTCCGCCCACGGTTGGAAAGGTAACAGATTCATTCATACCCACAATAACTCCGCCAAAAGTTTTCTTTGAACTTAAGTTCAATAATTTAGGACTATTCCATTTCTTTTTTTCACTATATTGGCTCACATGCAGTTTTTTGGATTCCATGTCATTATTTGTAAATGATAGCAATATTTTTTTAAATATTATTATTAAATATTTAAAAATCAGAGAAATATGTATTAATTAATTCTTTTGGTGAAACTCTAATAATCACTAATCTAATACATTAAAACTTCACTATCTATTGTGAGATTAGACTGATCATAAAAGTAATACAAAAAGATAAGCAATCAAAAAATCTTGCTAAGTTGATAAATCTTAAGTTTGCAGGTCCTGACTAATCAATAATGAACCACTACAAAAAAATACTCTCTTATGTATCCCCTTACTGGAAGCAGATCATTCTGGGGCTGATCGTCAAATTTATCGGAACTCTTCTGACTTTGTTTTCCTTTCTAATGATCATTCCCTTTTTCGAGGTGCTGTTTTTCGACCAGTCTTTGGTGGAAAATTCTGTGCCGTTTACCTTGACGGTGGAGTCGTTTAAAACCAACTTCTATTATTTGCTTAGCCGCATCATTCAATTGCATGGAAATGAAACGGCATTGATAGCGATTGGGATTTTTGTAGCTGTGATGGTTTCCTTGCAGTCATTTTGCCGCTATTATGTTAGTTATACAATGAGCAGGGTGAGCCAGATTGTCGGCCGCGATATCCGGGAAGAGCTATTTCAAAAGATTATCTACTTACCCCTTGCTTTTTTTTCAAATGTTAAAAAAGGGGATATTCTCAGCCGCTTCGGAATAGATATAAATAAATTTCAGACCTTCATCATCAGTTCAATATTTACGATACTTACCACCCTGGTTTCTTTCGCTGTTTATTTATTCGCTGTATTCTATATTCATATAAAACTAAGTCTTTTGATACTTGGGCTTTCTATCCCTGCTATTTATGTGGTAAACAGGATCGGGAAAAGACTCCGTGAAATGGCCAAAACCGGAATGGAATTGTTAGGAAGCAACATGTCTTTCATTGATGGGATCGTTTACGGGATAAAAATTGTTAAGACTTTCAACGCAGAGAAAAATACAATAAGCGGATTTGAGCGAATAAATGATCGGTTAACCCGACTTATGATAAGGCTCGGCCGGCGAAATGCCATAATCAACCCGGCAACCAGCTTTATGGGAATGATAGCCCTGGTGATTATTATGCTTTTGGGTGGGGTGTTGATATTAAACGGGAATACCTTAATGTCCTCTCAGGCTTTTGTTAGCTATCTGGTGGTGCTTTATCAATTAATCAAACCGGTCAAGTCGCTATCTAACATTTATTACAATATAGAGCAGGGTATGGCATCCTATGAAAGAATTGATGAGCTCATGAAGCTGCAGAATTCTGTCAGTATTTCTGCCGGTATTTTAAAGGTTGAAACCATTAATAAGACTATCGAGTATAAAAATGTTTCCTTTCAATATGAAACTTCCCGGGTATTGAAAAATATTAATGTTACGGTAGAAAAAGGCCAGACTATTGCCCTGGTGGGTCGTTCCGGGGCAGGAAAATCCACTTTTGCTGATTTGTTACCCCGGTTTTATGATATAAATGAAGGTGAGATACTGATTGATGGTATTCCCATCAGACATTTTGAAATTCATTCTTTGCGTGGATTAATAGGTATGGTTAGTCAGGAACCCATATTATTTCATACAACCATTTGTGATAACATTTCGTTCAGCAAGCCCGATGCTGTCAGGGATGCAGTAATAAGAGCAGCTACTATTGCCAATGCTCATGATTTCATTATGGATCTTGAAAAAGGGTATGATACGGTAATTGGTGAGCGGGGTATAAAACTGTCAGGAGGGGAACAGAAGCGGATCACTATTGCCCGGGCTGTATTAAGTAATCCTCCTGTTTTGATCTTGGATGAAGCCACTTCGGAACTTGATAGCGAATCGGAAGAGCTTGTGCAGGAAGCGCTGTATAAACTTATGAAGAACAGGACTACCATCGTGATCGCCCACCGGTTATCCACTATTAGAAATGCTGATTGTATACTTGTATTTGATCGGGGAGAAATTAAGGAAAGGGGAAGCTTTGATGAACTGATGAAAAACGAAGGTATATTTAAGGCTTTACATGAGAAGCAGTATGGTGTTAAAGATTGACCAGGAAGACGGAAAATCAGCTAAAAAAGATCAATTGAGCATAATGTCTGTCGGCTTGCTGGCCACCGTATACTACCATGTCTCCGTATTTGATCCAGGCATGTGCCAGTAGGTTATTATCAATCCCTTTTTTTACCCCCAGGCAGAGCGTGCTCCGGAACCCCCTTATCTGAAGCATCTTTTTGATTGTAAGGGAAATGGCGAAACAACGGGATGTAGTAAATAGTATTTTGTTGGCGCGCCTTACATTATGCCTGATCCGGTTGAGAGTTTTTATACTTTCTGTATCAAGAATAACAGCCCCTGATTCCCTGTTTTTTATTCCGATCCAGCCCTGCCACCAGCGAAAGGGTACCAGGAAGATCAATATATTGGAGAAAAGCAGAAAAACCATTGCTTCTGCCATCTGAAAATATTCAATGAGGCTTAAATAAAGTAATTTTTGAAAAAAGTATTCTCGCTTTTTCATTCTTCCGTCTTTATCAGCTCATTGGATTGCAGTTCTACTAATATTTCCAACACATCTTTAGCGCACTCTTCTTCGCTGACTTCATATTCTTCAAGCAATTGTCCGATTAATTCCCCAACCTGGATTTTCTCTTTCATTCGTTCCCATAGCCTGCTCCCGATATCATCCAGACCGTAGTATTTGCCGGTTTTGATATGCATCATCACCACCTCATTGTCTATCTCATTGGCAAATACTTCGTTGTTTCTTATTACATAGCTCTCTTTTGTAATCATCTAATCATTTTATATTACAAGATTATTTTCCTTTTCAATATAACCAAAACGTTTTAATACATCCCGGTGTTTGCTTATGTGTAGCTAATGTGCTTAAATCATCGGCCAGAACCCGGCAATCCTGATTGATAAATTCCCGAATCAGTGTAGATTTACCTGTACCTGAATTCCCGCATATCAAGAAGCATGAATCCTCTTTTTTTATGGCGCTGGCATGTAGGTTATAATTTTCCTTGAAGCTAATAACCCGGAGAAAACCGGACCGATAAGAAAGTGTCGGTATTCTGATGAATGAGTTTCATCCCGGGGTATATCATTTTCGATCAAACTTTGCGCATAGACCCATTGAAGTTATTTCAAAATGATGAGCTCTTCTGTGCATAGCGAATCAATTAATTCCATGGTTTCTCTTTCACATGTTTCGGCGTCTATATCATACTCAGAGGTTAAAGTATCAATTAACTGTCCCAAAGAGATCTCTTTATCAAGTATTTCCCAGATCCTTGTTGCAATATCATTGAGCCCAAGATACTCGGATCCTTTTATACTCAACAAAATGATCTCATCATCAACTTTTGAAGAAAGTATACTGGGTGATTTACTGAGTTTCGTTTCATTGTTGATTGTTTTCATCTGAAAATATAGTTATTAAACATTTAAATATCAATTACATATAATATCAGCTAAGGAAATGAAATTTTCATCTGCATGCTCAAGGCAATACTCTTTTGTGCTTAACTGATAAGGTCAATTTCATAATCGTTGTCACATAATGTGCGTACAGTAAAAATCGACCTTTTAAATATCCTAGGCTGCCTCCACCTTGTCGAACTCTAAGTTCGGATCAAGCCTCTCTATTTGTTTTTTATAATACGCGATGAGCTTATCTTTCCTGAAGTTGTTCAGGTAGTCTTCGCCCAGTTCTTTATACTCAACCTTGTCCTTAATGATGAAGTAAGCGGCTATCAGGATCTTATGTCCTAGTGCAATAATGGCTTTCTTCTTTCCTCTTCTTCCAACCAGACTTTTGTATTTTGAACTGAAATAGGTGTTTTTTGTCTTTGCGGCTGCCCAAGCTGCTTCAGTTAATAAACCACGCAAGTGTTTATTCCCGTGGGTTGTACGACCACTTTTATTCTTGCCGGCACTCTCGTTACTGCCAGGACTCATCCCTGCCCATGATGCCAGGTGCTTCTGGTTTGGGAAGTTATCCATATCTGTACTTATCTCTGCGATGATACCGATGGACATTTCCCGCCCAACCCCGGGGATCGTTTCCAATAAATCCTTTTCAAGCATATAGGGTACCAGAACGGTATCTATTTGCTCATCTATCTCAGAGATGGTGCTTTCAGTTTTCACCATGTTTCCAAGTATGGTCCGCATCATGAACTTGTGATGATCCGTGATATATCCTGTTAAGGCTTCCTTGATATCCTCTCGGCTTGCTTTTATCCTTCCACGCACATATTGCATTAGATCCTCAGGACGGTAGTCATTAACCGACAGAATGTGGTTAACCATCTTGTTTCCGCTTGCACCAAAAACATTACTCAGCACCATGGACAACTTGATATTGCCATCTTCAAGAATCTTCAAAAACCGGTTCTTATCTGCCGCTACCTGCTGGACCAGCTTTTTTCGATATCGCGTTAAATCCCGCAACTCTCTAAATGGACGCTCAGGGATAAAGCTACCCTTAAGTAACCCACTTAACAATAGCTTGGCCAACCATCGGCTGTCCTTCGTATCAGTCTTATGATCCGGTACGTTTTTAACATGGCGGGCAGTGACCAATAAAATCACAAAATCATCTCCCAGTACATTGAAAACAGGCTTCCAGTATACGCCTGTACTCTCCATTGCAATATGGGTGATGCCATGTTTCTTTAGCCACTCCTTCAACTTTATCAAAGAACTTGTGAACGTACTATAACTCTTTCATAATTCAATAATTGAGTCTACTCCGATAACCCCTTTTTTCAAAAGGTTGAGATTATCGTATTCTCGGAATTTGATAAATGATGTGGCAGTATTGCCGATAAATATGATTTTAGCACAAAAGAGAAGCCCGTGTAGAGTGATTTAAGTGCATATTTTGCAAAGAATGAAGTTTCTTGAGTTGATTGCTTCATGTATTTTAGTATCCGGGCAAAGTTCACCCATAAACAGCGAATATCAGCCCACATTTGGTGTCTAATCCTACCTCTATACCTGCTTTTGGCATTGGAATAATGATAACCTAACTGAAAAATAGTGGCTTCAACGTTGTTCCATTTTTGTAGGATTTCAATTGGTGTTTTTTCTATCCTCCTTCTAATCTGGTAGTTATCAATGTCTTTTTGGCTAAAATATCGATAAGATTTCTCGGTTTTAATGCGCCATTTATTACTGCCATCTTTACAAGTAATCGTTGTTGAATCAATGAGTTCATCCGTAACTGTGTCCAAAACAGAGAGCCTTCCATTATCCAGAAAATCTAATTGGTATCTGCCTTTTGCACCTTGTATGGCATGAAGGTACAGGTTAATGTATTTGTCTTCACAAAACAGCTGATTATCAGGACTATGATAAGCTCCGTCTGCATGGGCATCTTCTATCTTATCGGGAAACACTTCCTGGGATTTTTCAACATCGTCTTGAAAAAAATCAACATCGGAAGTACTTGCTTTCCGAACATCGACATTACCAATAAGGTTTAAATCCTTGTCATCATCGCAACTTTCAGTGACATTAATGCTATATCCTTTCACTTTTGTGCCATCTTTATTCCGATAATGACAGTCCGTATCGTGTGGAGATTGAATCGATTGTGCCGAAATTATTTCTTTTTCACGACTTACTACTACTTTGTTTTCATCCAACTTAAACTGCTCATTGAAAACTCTTTGCAATGTTTTATATTGAGGACTTGGGGAGTCCGCAAATAAAGGTAGTATCTTGTATATCAACTCACCAAGTTGATGCAGCCGGGTTTTTACTTCTTCGCTGGAGCAGGTATAAACAACTTTATTGCCCTCAAGCTTGAGTAGATCCCCTAAGCGATCTTCGGTTGCTTTGTCAAGCTTACCGAATTGTTTCACTTGCTTATAGAGTAAGCGAAGGGTTTCATGTATTAGTTCGTACCGGCTGAGCCAAGCTATATTGCTCCCCAACATCTTACTGTCCATGCGGATGCGTTTCCCACTAACCTCAAAATCAATACATTGGCTTTTTGTGATTTGTGAAAAAACAGTATCAAATAAATTTTCGTTACTGGTTTTGGCATGCTCATCAATACGTTTGCGGAATAAATAATAGCTTGAGTTAGTGGGGACTAAATCATCCGCGTTAAGTAAGCCTATTGCACTGCGGGTAAGCATATTAAAACGACAATTCTCAAATAGTTTCTCATCGCTTAACCTTTCTGCCTCTTTAAGTATCATCATTGCTATTAGTACGCGAATAGAGGAATTGGGAGTGCCATTGTTGTTGCAGTACAGAGGACTGAATATATTTTCATCAATTCGCATTGTTACTTGCTGACGAAATTGATTGTGCCATGCAGACTGCTTTTCGTACAATGAAAGTGATTTGCCCGATAATAACGATCCTGGTGATGTGAAGATATTCAATTGGGCTGTTTCTGGTGATTTTCTAAACATAATATGTTTATTAAGCTTATGAATCAAGATACGAAAATTTATTTAAAAGTACAACTAAGTACTTGATTATTAAACTCTTAAAATCATGAGGTGCTTTTCGGAGTGGACTCATAATTACATAGACATACATTGATTATACTTGATAGGCATATAGATCCATCATCTCTTTATTCAGTGAATAAAAATCATTTGCGGTTTCCTGGCTAAAGTGTTCAATCCATTGATTATATGCTCCTTTTCTAAAGAAAGCGTTGGCCTTTATAGGCTTCTCTTTGAATCCCGTTTTTTCTTCTTGTTCTTTTAATATGTTAAAGTTGCTGTATTCAATGGCTTTTATGATTTCGTTTTCTGAGGAGCCCATGTCCAAAAAATCAACCACTCCCTTAAAGGTGCTCAATGGTTGATCAAGCATATCCTCGTATCGAATTACAAAACAAGGAAGATCGGAATCTTCAGTCCAACTCTTTACGTGCGAGGACCAGGAACATAGGATTTGCTGCAGTTGATCCTTCAGTTTAATCTTCCCCCCACTTATACTATAAGATTCATTGTTTAAATTCTCAAGCATTTTTTCGGGCTTAATCGACGAATGAAAGCCAAAAGAGACAGCAACATCTAAAGGATTTCTTACTATATATATCACACCACCTGATACGTTCTCTGGAAACATAGGTGAACCATTAGGTGATAGCTTCCATGCATCATGGACTTTTAAAAACAATGGTTCATCAGAGTCCTCTGCCAGCTGATAAAAAACCTTCGGTCTTAGATTCTCGATTTCTTGATTGGAAAGATCGGAAGAGTTAACACCAGCTATACTGTCAAAAATGGATCTGCCGCTTGCGATTGGAGTCCTCTTTATCCCGTTTATATTGACAGGTTCATTCGATTCGGACATGAGGTTACTGATGAATACCCTCAGCCATGTATTCCCCGATTTAGGGTAGGATGCAAGCCATATGATATTTCTTACGCTTTTAATCATTGTGAGATAATAAGCTTTTTCTCGAGAAATTCAATCAGTTCACTGATTAAAAGAGGTGATGCTGGACGTTCAATTCTTGATAGATTAACTTGATTAGCTAGCAAAGATATATTCTTGAAGTGTTGTTCTGTTAATCCCATACCTTCAAGGAATTGGTAACGATAGGTGTTTTCTTTTAATAAAAAGAATTTCTCAATCCCGGATTTTGTTTCAAATGTAAAACCTTCGCTGTTCTTTGAAGACAATGCAACTATGTGTTTGACCTCAATTTCATTAAGGTTTGCCGTGTTTTTTATTGGGATCTTGTATTTCTCCAAATCAGGCCGGACCTTATCATAATGCGATTTATAATCTAAGTGTTCAGCTACATCCTTCCATAATTTTAGGTGGGGAATTCCTGGATAGACTTTGAAAACACCTTCCTTATCAGGCGAAACAACTGAAATGTCATCGGCCAAAACCGAATACCCTTTTTCCGAAAGGCCTGCTGCCAGTGTTGATTTTCCAGCTGCCGATGCTCCAGTTATGATCATAGCGCCATCATTCAGTGCAATTGTACTTCCATGAATAGGAATTGAACCTCGTTGATGAATTAATGCTCCAATGGCTGAGCCAAGAAGAAAAAGTCGCACCTCTTCAGGGAATGCTGATTCATTGGGATCAATGGTGATTTCATTGCCGTTTCTCACCCTATATCCGGCAACCGTATCCAATCTGAAAAGAAAATCTCCCGGATAGGTTTCATACAAAACTCCCGTTTTATTTGTTTTAGGAAGATGCTCTGGAACTTTTCCTAAGCTAATATGAACATCCGGTTTAAGACCTGGAGCTGGGATTAGTTCAGGAAGTTCTATCTCAGATTCCAGGATAAGACCAAACGCCTTGTAGCAATAATTATTCAAGATTAATAGCTTTTACGCAAAGATAGTAAATGGAGAAAGAATGAATTCTGCACAATTGAACATTAGAGAGTTTAATTTTTATACTTAAACATAGATTTTCACGGTAAACAACCACCCGTATTTTTATCTACGAGTATGTTGCTC
>CAZURA010000165.1:0-11518 GCA_964622985.1 uncultured Bacteroides sp.
GGAAACCTTTACGCTGGCCGTAAAGAAGGATCGCGGAGAAGTAGATGCCATAACTGCTTCCACCATTACTTCGAGAGCCTATTGTGATGCGGTACAACGTGCATATAATGCCCTGGAGCAGTTAAAAAAGTAAGATATGGATCAGTGGAAAAACTTCAGTAAGGGCTTTATCAAGGAGAATGCGGTTTTCGCACTCTTCCTGGGATTGTGTCCCACTTTGGCAGTGACCACCTCAGCAATTAACGGGCTGGGGATGGGACTGGCCACCACGTTTGTACTGGTGATGTCGAACCTGGTGGTATCGCTTATTAAAAAAATGATTCCCGATAAGGTGCGTATTCCCTCCTTTATTGTGATCATTGCCACCTTCGTGACTGTGGTAGAACTGGTGATGAAGGGTTATGTACCTGTGTTGTTTGATGCATTGGGCCTCTTTATCCCCCTTATCGTGGTAAACTGCCTGGTATTGGGAAGAGCTGAGGCATTTGCTTCAAAAAATACAGTTTGGACCTCCCTGGTGGATGGAATGGGAATGGGACTTGGTTTCACCATGGCCTTAACTGTACTGGGAGCGGTGAGAGAGCTGTTGGGAAGCGGAGCCATTTTTGGGATGAAACTGATCGGCGGGGATGCCTTGCTGCTGTTTATACTTCCTCCCGGAGCATTCATTGCACTGGGATACCTGATCGTTCTCGCCAATATGATAAAAGAGAAAACCACCTGACCATGGAATATCTATTAATAATAATAGCGGCAGTATTTGTCAGTAATATCGTACTGAACCAGTTCCTGGGGATCTGTCCCTTTATCGGGGTTTCCAGCAAAGTGGAAACTGCCATAGGGATGACAGGTGCAGTCACTTTTGTGATGGTCATTGCCACCCTGGTTACTTATTTGATCTTCCAGGGTGTACTGGTTCCACTGGACCTCACCTACATGCGAACCATCACATTTATTCTGGTCATCGCATCTCTTGTCCAGCTTGTTGAGATCATCCTCAAGAAGATCAGTCCCCCGCTCTACCAGGCGCTGGGTATTTTTCTCCCCCTGATAACCACCAACTGTGCCGTTCTGGGAGTAGCAATATTGGCCGTACAGAAGGACTTCAACCTGTTGGAAAGTACCATCTTTGCCATCGGGAACGCCATTGGTTTCGGACTGGCACTGATCACCTTTTCCGGGATCCGTGAACAACTGGACCTGCTAAACATTCCTTCGAGAATGAAAGGGGTGCCCATTGCCTTTATTGTAGCAGGCTTGATGGCGCTCGCCTTCATGGGATTTGCAGGGATGGTCTAGTTGAGTGCATTTGAATGGTCTTTAATTCAATCCCTTTTCTCATATTTTTCCTGGAGAATCCATCGAACTGGATGGACGATCACCATCTCAACAAAAATGGTTCAAAGGAATTATCTTTGTGGTTGTCCGTTCAATTGTCGGGAATACAAAAGTAGGATTAACAAAACTGACATGACCTATGACAGATAGCAAATCCATCGTTGAACTTACGGAAGGCTTCGTTAAAGCGACCCTGGCCGGTGCTGAAGGGGGCCACGATTGGTATCACATTGAACGGGTTTGGAAGATGGCCAGGTATCTGCACCAGCAGGAAGGGAGAGGAGATCTGCTGACCATTGAACTGGCAGTCCTTTTACATGATATCTCCGATCCCAAGTTCAATGGTGGTGATGAAGAGAAAGGAAGTCAGCTAGCCTATAACTTCTTGATAAAAAACGGAATAGAAGAAGAAAAAGCGGCACATATTCAGACCATTATCAAATATGTCTCTTACAAAGGAGGATTTACTCAGGACCGCATTCAAAGTGTGGAATTCAAAATAGTCCAGGATGCGGACAGGCTCGATGCCATCGGGGCCATTGGGATTGCCAGGGCATTTAATTATGGGGGATATAAAAACAGGCCCATATATGATCCCACTATTCCCCTTCGGGACTATGAGGATTCGAACGCCTATCGAAAGTCCAACGCTCCCACCATCAACCACTTCTATGAGAAGCTTCTGAAACTAAAGGATCTGATGAATACGGCAACTGGAAAGAAGATTGCAGAGGCACGGCATGACTACATGCTCCAGTTCCTGGAGAGGTTTTACCATGAGTGTGATCCCGGAAAGAGAGACCTTTCCTAAGAGGATGGATCGATACGAACGAAAAGAAAATGGTTAAAACAGAAAATCCAGACCAATATACAAACCCGTATCACCATCAGACTTTTTCAAAGCCAAGCCGTAGTCTACCGACACAATAAAATTATCATTTAAGGCAAAATGGATCCCAGCGCCAACACCCATATGGGGAACCTCCTTGGCATTGGGATCGATGATCGATGTGGGCAGATAGTCAGGCAGGGTTTCAGGCAATCCGGATGTATCAAACTCGTACTTTTGGGTGACCATACCCGCATCGGCAAATGCCGAGAGGGCAATATAGAAGTTTTGATTCAGGACATTCGTTCTCAGTATCTTGCCACGAATTTCCACATTCCCGAACAAAAATCCGTCACCCACAATTCGGTTTCTTGTAACTCCGCGAACGGTCTTTGCACCACCCACACCATCCCTGGTGAGTTTAGGAGCACTCTGAAACATAAATGGCAGCATATAGAATGGCATTTCTCCGGTCAGTTTCCCCTGGTAGGAGAGCCGGTAAGCCACATTCATCACCTCCGGTATGAGCGTAAAATACTGTCTGTGTGTAAGAATCAGCCTCGAATATCCGTAATTTGTATTACTGAGGAAAGAAGGTACAACATGCAGCTGCATCTCTGACCAAACTCCGGTGAATGGATTGGGCTCATTGTCCCGTGTATCATAGATCAATCCACCCTTCAGGATGGTATGATTTCCACCATTGGCCTGATCACCGGGTATCAATCCCCACTCCACGTAATTTCCATACAAGGAGTTGTGTGAAAGCAAATCTGTATCCTTTCCTTCATTCAATTCGTCAATATTTACCGAGTCAATGGAGTTTCCGTAGTAGGCAATTCCACCCAGCCATCGTAGTTTTTGTCCCTTGATCTCTCCCTGGAAGTCAGCTTTTAATCGCAACAGCTTCCTCGAATGCCTGTAGTAGAGCCTGTTCGCATTCCCAAACTGATCTACACCTCCCTCGAAGTCCATATCAAATACCCCCTCATACCCGTTGAATCCATAAAAATCAAGTGCTTCTTCGGTCAGATAACTGGCTTCAAAAAGCGACCTGATGCCAGGTAAAAGTTTATCTGATTCATAGGTGATCTGATTTTTGCCATTGCCTTTGGTGGTCCGCGACCATTCCATATAGAGCGAATGATCATAGCGCGGATATCGGGAACCGTCGCCAAACCAGTAGAGGTTGACTAAAGCACCATATCTGAATCCAATATCCGAGTCATAAGAGATCACCGGGACTCCCCCCAGGGAGAATCCGGTCTTGGCATTTTCAGGTATCGAAGAGTTTGTGGTTTCAGTTTCCTGGGCCAAAAGGGTTGATGAAATAATAGCCATCAGGCATAAAGAGAGCAGGTTGGATTTCATAGTTGTCAGTTTAATGGGCAGCAATTTATAAATTATTTCCCTTTTCTCAACCATTGGAATTACCGACAAATATGTACATTTAGAGCTTCAATTTGTCTTAGATGAAGATTATCCGATCTATTATATACCTGATTCTGATAGGGGTAGGAGCATTTATCATCTTCCTGATATTTGCTACCCTATCCGATTACAAGCCGGTGAATGTTGAGCTTCTGCATGATAATGACGAAGTATCACTCGTGTCCGACACCTCTTCCCTGCAGCTACTCATCTGGAACATCGGATTTGCCGGACTGGATGCCTCCATGGATTTCTTTTATGATGGCGGAGAAAAGGTTCGTCCCACAGAGATAGGTTTACATTCTAACCTGCAGGGGATTGAGACGACACTATCCCCCTATGCAAATTATGATTTTATACTTTTTCAGGAGGTTGATCTTGATTCCAGGCGAAGTCATTATCTGAACCAAAAGCAGATCATTGAGGGCATCTTCCCTCATCATTCATCTTACTTCGGGATGAATTACAAGGTTCCATTTGTACCCGTCCCCTTAAAAAATCCCATGGGAAGCGTGAAATCGGGCATGCTGTCACTTTCAAAATCGGAACCCTCCGCAGTTACCCGTCACAGTTTTCCGGGTAACTATCGCTGGCCCATCGCTCCTTTTATGCTTGACCGTTGCTTTTTAGTCAACCGTCACCCCATTGCGGGTGGAAACGAGTTGGTGGTTATCAATACACATAACTCAGCCTATGATGATGGTTCCCTGCGACAACAACAGATGTCGTTTTTGAAAGATTTTCTGCTCTCAGAATATGATAAAGGCCATTATATCGTAGTGGGCGGGGACTGGAATCAAACACCCTATGGATTTGATCCTGTTTTACCGGATCACCTGTTTGATACGGTCAACCTGACCTTTGTAGAAAAGGATTACCCTGCTCCGGGATGGATCTGGGCTTTTGATCCTCTACTCCCCACAAACCGCAGGATTTCAGCGCCCTACAACCCATCTTCCACCCTAACTACGGTGATCGATTACTATCTATTATCACCTAACATGATTGTAGAAGAGGTAAAGACTACAGATGTAGGGTTCAGATACAGCGACCATCAGCCTGTTAAACTGAAAATCAGAATTAATCATTAAGTCCCGTACCAATACCCTTTAAAAATTATGATTGTAAAACGTGTACTCTCTATTGTGCTAATCCTTGTTATGATTACCCTGGCCGGTGGTATGATCTATCTGAACCATATAAAGATGAAGGCGGTCCCCGATTACAACGCCAACGTGGATCTGGAACATCTGGAAGAACCCGTCACTGTATATCGTGACTCGCTGGGCATCCCGCATATATACGCGTCCAATGAAATGGACCTGTACAGAACCGTGGGATATGTGATGGCACAGGACCGTTTGTGGCAAATGGATCTGATGCGCAGAGTGACCACAGGTCGTTTGTCTGAAATACTGGATCCCTCATTAGTGGATGTAGATCAGCTATTCAGGGCCCTGAATTTCTCAGAGAAATCGAAACTAGTCATCTCACGAACTGATCCTCAGATCATGGCTTGTGTGGAAGCATTTTCTGATGGGATCAATCAATTCATTGAGCAACATGGAAAAAAGCTATCCTTCGAGTTTACCATGCTTGGATATAAACCCGATCTGTGGGAGCCCATTCACACAATGAACCTGATAGGATATATGGCATGGGACCTCTCCTCAGGATGGGGGGCTGAGATGGCACTCTTTAAAATGCAACAGGTGCTCACCGATACGCTTTTCCAGGAATTGCTGCCCAACCTGAAATATCAGAGCACTCCTATTTTTCCGGAATTCATGACCACCCGGGATGATCTTGAAATGCAATCCTCCATGGAAGAGGTCATCCGGGTGGTGAAGGAATTGGGACTGCAGGTGTTTGAAGCATCCAATAACTGGGCTGTAGCAGGCCACAGAAGTGAAACCGGGATGCCGCTTCTATCTAACGATATGCACCTGGGACTGATGGCACCCGGGCTCTGGTACCAGATGCATCAGGTGATAGAGGGAAAACTGAATGTCACAGGAGTGGCATTGCCCGGTGCTCCACAAATTATAGCCGGACATAACGAAGACATAGCCTGGGGGATGACCAATGTGACGGTCGATGATCTCGATTTTTACCTGGAGACTATCCATCCTCAAGACAGCAACCAGTACCTGCTAGACGGAGTCTGGAAAGAGATGAAACTGGTGGAGGAGGAGATCAGGGTGAAAGGAAAAGATGAACCAGAGATCCGGATCAACCGGTTCACACACCGGGGACCCGTTGTAAGCAAATTTAAAAATGTGGATGAACGGATCATTTCGGCCAGGTGGCAGGGCAATGAGTACAGCAATGAGCTGAGATCTGTTCACCTGCTTAACAGGGCCAGTAATTGGGAGCAGTTCAGGGAGGCAGTTCGCACATTCAACTCGGTCAGTCAAAATGTAGTGTACGCAGACAGACAAGGGAACATTGGGCTCCAAACTTCTGCGGGGATACCCATACGAAGGGAAGGCGGAATACTGGTATATCCAGGCGATACTTCATTGTCTGACTGGATAGGTCAGGTGCCATTCGAGGAATTGCCTTACTCGTATAATCCGGAAACAGGTTATGTATCCAGTGCTAATAACCGAACGGTCGGCGATGACTATCCCTATTATATTGGAACCTGGTTCAGTCTTCCCAATCGAGTCGAAAGGATCAGAGAAATGATCGCAGAAAAAGAGGTGCTGGGAACTGAAGATTTTAAAAGTATGCTACGCGACCAGAAATCACATTTTGCAAGGAAGATGACTCCTTTGTACCTGGAAGCTCTTCAGAACAACACGGAAGGAGTATACGGGGAAGCTTATAAAATTCTTGAGCAATGGGACTACCATATGGGTGCCTCTTCTTCTGCGGCTTTAATCTATGAGATTCTTTGGTTAGAACTGAACAGTGCCATTTTCCATGATGAATTGGGAGATGAGCTCTATCCTTTTGTGCTGCAAAATAATGTGATCCCCAGAAACCTGATTAACAGGGTGAGGATTACAGGAGAATCGATCTGGTGTGATGATGTAACTACCTCAGAGGTAACCGAATCTATTGAGGATAACATCAGAACGGCTTTTCATCACACGGTAGACACCTTATCGGCCATGTATGGATCAGATCCTTCCAAGTGGCAGTGGGGGGACCTGCATACGTTAAAACTGATGCATCCAATGGGGGGTGTGAGCATTGTTGACCAGCTGTTTAAAGTAAACAGAGGTCCCTATCCGGTGGGAGGAAGTTTTCACACGGTCTGCCCTTACAGTTATCCTCTTGGCAAGTCATTTGTTTCTGATCATGGGGCCTCTCAGAGGCACATTTACAATACAGCCGATTGGGATCAGTCTTTGACTGTCATCCCGACAGGTACTTCAGGAGTGCCTGCTTCCCCGCACTATCTGGATCAGACGGACCTCTATGTGAATAATAAATTTCATAAGGATCACTTCAGCAGGAGTGCTGTGGAGACCCATCATAGGTATAAAGCAGTGTTTAAGTAGTCAGGAAAGAAAGCTGTCGATCTTACCAAGTAAAATCTTTCCATCGATGGGTTTGGTGAAAAAAGCATCACACCCGGCATTCTCAGCATCTTTTCTGTCTACGGAAAAGGCATAAGATGTCTGCGCAATGATCACAACATCTCTCGAGATTGCCTTGATTTCGCGGGTTGCCGTTAAACCATCTTTTTCCGGCAGATGGACATCCATCAGGATCAGGTCTGTGTTGGGATGATCCCGGAAATATTCTACCGCTTTTTGACCATCTGTGATATAATTGATGTTGGCACCTGTCTCTTTCAGTATTTCGTTAAGGAGAAAGGCGCTGGATTCATCATCTTCAACCACAAGAATATTCTTCTTTTTCCACTGGTAACTTGGGAGCACATACATGTGTTCTGGTTATAAAAACGACACTGATTTATACTAAAGTTAAGAAAATAAATTACTTTTAGAACCACTTATAAACAACTGTTTGGCCAATTAAACGAACACATACATGAAACTAAAGAAGATCCTGGGAATTGATATCGGGGGTTCTGGAGTAAAAGGAGCCATTGTGGATACAAAAAAGGGTAAACTGATCACGGAAAGGTATCGCATACCCACGCCGCAACCCTCCACTCCTGATGCGGTGGCAGGTGTATTAAAGGAAATTGTCGACCATTTCAAATGGGAAGGTCCTGTGGGTGTGGGTTTCCCGGGTGTAATCCAGCAAGGCATTGCCCGTACTGCAGCCAATGTGGATAAAAGCTGGATTGACAGGGACCTGAATAAGCTCTTTTCCAAAGCATCCGGATGCAAGGTACATGTGGTCAATGATGCAGATGCTGCCGGTATGGCTGAAATGAAATTCGGAGCAGGGAATGGACATTCGGGGACTGTGATGCTTATCACTGTGGGAACCGGACTGGGAACTGTCATATTCTCAAATGGGAAACTGGTGCCCAATTTGGAGATGGGACATATTTTACTGCATGGCGCAGATGCTGAATTATATGCCACAGATGCAGCAAGAAAAAGAGATCAACTGGACTGGGACACCTGGGCCGGAAGGTTTAACGAATACCTGCTCCGGATCGAGGAGTTGGTCTGGCCGGATAAGATAATCATAGGAGGCGGTGCCAGTAAAAAAGGGGACAAGTTCTTTCACCATCTAACCACCAAAGCTCCTGTGGTACCTGCCAGACTGATGAATGAAGCAGGTATTGTGGGAGCGGCCATGGTGAGTAAGTACTATAATAAACTGGAAAGCAAAAAGTAGAAAGTGGAAAGTACCGGGCTGAAAGAGTTTCTTATTACTGCAGTTCTTCTGTTCCTCCTTCCAATTTCAGGAATTGCACAATCCAGTCAGCGACTCCTCTATAAACAGATCGATACCACGAGCCTGTTTCTGGAAATATATTATCCCCCGACTGTTCACTCAGATTCCATATACCCAGCCATGGTATACTTTTTTGGAGGAGGGTGGAACGGAGGATCCACGCAACAGTTCCAGCCTCATGCAGAGTACTTTGCATCAAGAGGAGCAGTCTGTTTCCTGGCTGAATACCGTGTAAACAGCAGGAACAATACCACCCCGTTTGAAGCTTTAAAGGATGCAAAATCTGCCCTGAGGTATATAAGAAAGAACGCCGATGAATTTCAGGTGGATGCCTCCAGGATCATTGCCTCGGGTGGTTCTGCCGGCGGTCATCTTGCTGCAGCAACTGCACTGATTGCTCCATTCAATGAAGAAACCGATGATGGCTCGGTCAGCTGCATCCCAAATGCTCTGGTTCTTTTCAATCCTGTCATTGATAATGGCCCGGGAGGGTACGGCTATGAAAGAGTCGGAGAACAATACAAAGATTTTTCTCCATTGCATAACATTCTAAAAGGTGCACCCCCTACTATCTTCTTTTTAGGCACCCAGGACCAGCTCATTCCGGTGGAAACTGCACGGTATTATAAGACGGTCATGGAAAAAGTCGAAAGCCGGTGCGATCTGTTCCTTTACGAAGGAGCCGGACATGGTTTCTTCAATTTCCGCTCTCCCCATTACTTCAGCCAGACAGTCTATGAAGCAGACCGGTTCTTGCATTCCCTTGGATATCTCCGAGATGAGCCCACCATTACTATCGTTGAAGAACCAGCTGAAACAAAATAAAAACGGGGCGATCTCCAGCCCCATTTTTACATTTTCCATTTCTGAGCACTGAGCACTCGGCACTCGGTACTACTTCTCTGCAGTCCAATCCTTCAGGGAGTCGGCCAGTCTGACCAGCTTAATGAACTCAGAGCGGTAGCCTTCATCATCTTCTCCTCTTGCCTGTTTTGCCAGAGCGACCACCTGCTCGATGGAGGCATCTTCCTTATACTGAGAATCCCGGAGGATAAGTCCAAATTCAGCTATGGCAGCCGAGAATCTGAAATTGTCAGAGGTCTCATCCAGTTCCAGCACCTTACCTTTCACAGCGATCTCCACCTTGGTACTGGTATGGCCATCGGGCTGTTTGTAACGCAGCTTCACGGTCATCAGTTCAGCATTCAGATTGGGTTTAACCTTCTCTGCCACCTTGGAACCTTTGCGATCCGACTGATACTTTAAGGGATCAATGCTTTTCAGCGATTCACTGGATCCTGCAGGTATCAGTTCATAGAGCGCGGTGACTGTGTGACCGGCACCCATCTCTCCTGCATCCTTCTTATCATCGTTAAAATCTTCATCATTCAACAACCGGTTCTCGTATCCAACCAGCCTGTACCCTTTAATCCGGGCAGGATTGAATTCAATCTGGAACTTCACATCCTTCGCTATGGTGAAAAGCGTTCCCCCGAATTCAGTGATAAAGACTTTGCGGGCCTCCTGGATGTTATCAATATAGGCGTAGTTGCCATTTCCTTTGTCGGCAATGATCTCCATCTTATCATCCTTATAATTACCCATTCCGAATCCCAGAACGGTCATGAAGATGCCATATTCACGTTTCTCTTCTATTAAGCGTTCCATCTCTGCGTTGCTGGAGGCTCCCACATTGAAATCTCCATCTGTGGCCAGTATGATCCGGTTGTTTCCCTCCTCAATGAAGTTCTCCTGTGCCACTTTATAGGCCAGTTTCAATCCGGCACCACCGGCTGTGGATCCACCTGACTGTAGCTGATCAAGGGCAGCAATAATTTGTGATTTATTGGAACCGGGAGTGGATTCCAGGACCAGCCCGGCTGCACCGGCATAAACCACCATTGCTACTCTGTCCTCTGGACGCAATTCATTTACAAGCATCCTGAAAGCCTGTTTCAGCAAAGGAAGCTTATTTGCGGCACTCATGGACCCTGAGACATCGATCAGAAGCACCAGGTTCGAAGGAGGTAGTTCCGACTTATCAATGCTCTTGCCTTTCAGTCCCACGTGCAGCAACTGATGGTTTTCATTCCAGGGACAGCTGGATATCTCTGTATAAACGGAGAATGGATGCTTCCCTTTGGGCTCAGGATAATCGTAATTGAAATAATTGATCATCTCTTCTATCCTCACTGCATCTTTCGGGGGAAGCTGGCCCATGTTCAGGAAACGGCGTACATTGGAATATGAAGCTTTATCCACATCGATGCTGAACGTGGAAAGGGGGGCATGAAGTACATCTTTAAATCCATTCTCGTGGATGGTACTGTACCCTTCGGTGTTGTGCTGAATAAATCCGGCTTCCGGTGCATAGGAAGTAGCCATATGAGCCCGCTTGGTCCGGCCACCCACCTTCATCATGATGGGTCTTCCCGGTCTCTGAACCGCCATATCAGCTGCTTTCATTTCATACGATTTCACGGGCTCTGCTTCGGTGAAAACAACCTCGTCAAGTACCAGATTTGCATGTTTCATGATGACATTGATCCGGTTGGACCTGGCAATCCTGACTTCCACTTGTTCCATACCTATATAAGTAAATAGAAGATATCTGGCTTCAGTCCCCACGCTTATCTGGTAGGCTCCATTGAGATCGGTGACTGTTCCGTTAGAGGTTCCTTTCTCCACTACACTTACTCCCGGTAAAGGATTTCCGGCTTCATCTTTGACGATTCCACTAATCACTCGGGTTTGATAGGGAGCCATACTGTAGGCTGAAAAAAGGAGTACGGCTAACACTGTGATTATTGATTTCATGATTTCTGTTTTTAAGTTCGACTTCAACCATAGGATGCACGGTTAATATCAATTCCATAAAATCTAGCCGGATTTTTTTTAATTTTAGAAAACTCCAATCCCAGTACATGCTTGAAATCAGGGGAAAGAACAAGGACCAACCGGATGAGGATTTGCTCGAGAGATTCAGGCATTCCGGCAGCCTGGATCTACTGGGAGAACTCTATTCCCGTTATATGCATCTCGTCTATGGTGTCTCCCTCAAGTACCTGGGTAACCGGGATGATGCAC
>CAZURA010000166.1:0-8141 GCA_964622985.1 uncultured Bacteroides sp.
ATGGTGGCACTATCTTTATTCGCAGGACAGGGAGTATCTGAGGAACCGGGCCTAAGGACCGAACAAAGAGGCAGTAGAGTTCCTTGTGGCATACAAGAAACGACCGGAAGCACGGGGAGCAAGATGGAACGATGATAAATACCATATTTTCCCGACCATACCCCCGGAATTGTATGCCCTTCGGCCCGGTTTCAAATACAACTACGATTGCACCGTTGATCTTACCCTGGTAAAATTCATTTTTAAGGCTTTCCGGGAAGCTGCAAAAGCGCTGGATCGTGAAAAGGAAGAAAAGGTGTTGCTGGCTGATATCGCAGAGATATTGAACCACTTTCCGGATTATCCTACCACCCAATCGAAAGAAAATGGCGAGATCTTTGTCAGCGTTCCCGGTGAACATGACCAGGTGGTTTACAATGTGCCGAATGCACTGATCACCGTGTTCCCCGGTGAGGATCATGGACTGCATACCGATAAGGAGACCTTAGAAATAGTGCATAACACCTTCCGGAATCAGCAAAACGAAGGAGGTAATGAGCTGGTATTTATGAACCTGCAGGCAGCCCGCATAGGCATGCTGGATCTCGACAAATTCAAACGACAGATCAACTATTGCCTGATCCCCAATGGAACTGCGGCAGACATGGTACTGCAGGTGCATGGCAGATACAGCGACATGACCGATTATGGCTTCATGAACAACATGGGGATATGGTTCGAGAATTTCTCCCTTCCCGTGGTCATCAACGAATGCCTTATGCAGAGTTACAGCGGGACCATTCGGCTTTTTCCAAACTGGCCCGTTGACAAAGATGCGCAATTTCATAACCTGAGGGCAGCAGGTGCATTCCTGGTTAGCGCAGGGATGAAGGATGGGAAGGTGGAGGAGATTGAGATCCTGAGTGAAGCCGGCTCAACACTGAGGATCATCCTGCCCTGGGAAGGGGGAGGAACCATAACCAACCTGAAAGGAACATCCAAAGTCTCCTCCAAATTGCTGAATATAGAGACAGAAAAGGGAGAGCGGATCATTATCCGGCCTTAAATCTTTCTACCTGCCCTGGCAAGGTAACCCTACTCCTTTGAAAGATCGTCCAGAGGACAGATGGTACATTTCATGCAGCTTCAATGCGGTTCCGGAAAAGTTCACCCCCTATACTAAAAATAAAACATATTCTTAAAACAATAACCAGGATAACAACGATGATGAAACAGGCAATTTCAGTCCTCTCCCTCATGGGGAACTTATGCTTATGTACCCTGTCCAACGGACAGTCTCCGGCCAAACCAACACCCATTCAGTATAGATGGCATGAACAGGAAAGAATTATGTTTGTCTGCCTCGATCCCTGTACCTGGCAGGGCAGGGAATATGACAATCATTCCATATCACTTGACAGGATTAAACTGGAAAAACTGGATACTGACCAGTGGTGTGAAGCAGCCCGGTCGTGGGGAGCGAAAGAGATCCTTTTCGTAGCAAAACATACCGGAGGATTCTGCTGGTGGCAAACAGAAACCACCGATTACGGTATTCGAAATACCTCCTATAAGAATGGGAAAGGGGATGTGTTGAAAGAACTATCCGAATCGTGTAAGAAATATGGCTTGAATCTGGGAATATATGTTTATCCGGGCGATGAAACCTGGGGTGCAGGTATCGGAAGTGGAGGTCGTACTAAAGATCCCTCCAAACAGGAACAGTATAATGAGGTTTTCAGACAGCAATTAAGAGAAACGCTGGATAATTACAGAGATGTGATTGAAATCTGGTTTGATGGGAGTTGCATTATCAATGTATCTGACATTATTGAAAGACATGCCAGCACTTCTGTTGTGTTTCAAGGTCCTCATGCGACTATTCGCTGGGCAGGGACAGAGTCTGGTAAATTGTTTTATCCGGCCTGGAATACTCTGAATAGCGAAGACATGGCTACCGGAGTCTCTACTCAGATACATGGTAGTCCTGATGGTGATGTTTGGGCCCCGCTGGAAACAAATACAACCCTTTATGACCATCACTGGTTCTGGTCACCAGCGAAAGCAAAAAAAAGTAAAACGCTGGATCAGCTCATGGATTGTTACTATAAGTCTGTCGGATACGGAAGCGTATTTCTATTGAACTCTACCCCGGACACAACCGGATTAATTCCGGAAAAGGATATGAAACTCTACAAGGAGTTTGGTGAAGAGATCGACCGCAGGTTTAAGACTCCCATAAACGAAGTGAAAAACCAGGAAGGGGAATTATTAACACTGATCCTCCCCGCATGTCAGAAGATCAATCATGTGATCATCATGGAGGACTACCGGGAAGGGCATCGGATCAGGGAATACAGCATTGAAGGCTACAAAAACAGCAAATGGATTGAGCTTACCAGGGGTAAGTCCATCGGCCGCAAAAAAATTGATTACTTTCCCGAGACGGAGGTTTCTAAGATCCGCCTGAAAACGCGTAAGTCCGTTGGAAAACCCATCATCAGAAGTCTGTCAGCATATTATGTAAAAAACTTCAAGATGCCGAAAAGAGAGGGTGTGGCTGCCTGGTCGGCATGGAAGAAAGTAGAAAGCTGGACAAAAGAGGTGCTCAGGGATGGCGTCGTAAAGATAAAGGTTGACCTGTCAGAATACATTAACCTTCCGGGTCAGTATACACTTCAAATAGCACCGGAAAATAACACCCGGGTAGAACTATTGGATGCGGAAATCTATTATGAAGGGCAACGTGGATTAGATGAATATGTGACCATCTCAGGAACAAAGATAAGTATAAACCGGACAGCAATGGTGACAGATGAGAGCAGTTCCATTCTCTTTGTAACAATGAAAAGCAGCGATATTGACAGCGTTAGTTTCGAGTTCAAACCTGCCCTCATTTATTAGAAGTATTGGGATGAATATTCTGACAATGTTTGACACCATAGAGGAATTTGGAAAGTACTAAACAAGAAAAAATGGAAAGAACACAGAGTTGTCTGGACAAACTGGAAAGAATGAAGAGGGCGTTACGACATGAAGAACCGGACCGGATCCCGGTCAGCGATTTTTTCTGGGGCAGTTTCATAGAGCGCTGGAGAAAGGAACTGGAGCTGCCCGAGGATGCAAATCCATATTACTATTACGATCTCGACTGGATCGTAACCCTCCCGAACATGGATCCGAAGATCAGGTCCTTCGGGATCATTAAGGAGGATGACACCGAAGTTATTGTGAAAACGGGTTTTGATGCGACCATTCGGAAAAAATTCGATTTCCCCATGCCTGAATTCATGGATTGGGAAGTAGATACCATCGAGAAACTGGAGAGGTTCGAATTTGATGATCCTTATTCCAGGGTCCGCTATTTTGAAGCGGGTGACAACCAGGTGGCCGGTGTAGGTGATGGTTTTCAGCGGAATTCCCCTGCATGGATTGAAACCGTGAAGAGCCTCAGGCCGGACTTCCCGGTTTACGGGAGTATGATTGAATGCTCCGAATGCCTGACCAGGCTGGTCGGACAGGCAAATGCACTGCTCTGGATTGGCATGTACCCTGAACAATTCGGGGAAGCTATCAACCGCATAGGTCAGTTCTACCTGGATTGTCTGAAGGCCGAGATCGAGGCAGCAAAAGGACTGCTGGATGGGATGGTGATATGGGGCGATGTGGCTTTTTCACAGAACATGTTTTTCTCTCCCGATTACTGGCGCACCTATTTCAAACCCTGGGTAAAAGCAATGACAGATTATTGCCATGAACATGACCTGCCTGTGATTTACCACGGGTGTGGAAATGTGAAGTCCATTCTGGGGGATTTTATCGAGATCAAAATGGATGCTTATAATCCATTGGAGGCCAAAGCAAACCTTGACGTTATCGAGCTCAGAAAGGAGTATGGCCACCAGATTGGATTTTGCGGAAACAGCAATATACAGATCTGGGAATCGGGTGACAGGGAGCTGATTCGCCGGGAAGTCATGTGTAAATTAAATGCAGCCAAAGGAGGGGGTTATATTTTCCAGTCTGATCACTCGGTTACTAGTGGTGTGTCAGGAGATACCTATGATTACATTGTAAAGCTGGTGCGGCAATACGGGGACTACCCCCTTCAACTTGGAGAATTCAATATAGATCTGTAAACAAAAAATAAAAGTATGAAACGCTTCGGTATGGTTATCGGTGTTAAACCGGAAAAGATTGAAGAGTACAAAAAGCTGCATGCTGCGGTCTGGCCCGATGTATTAAAGATGATCAAGGCTTGCAACATCAGGAACTATTCCATTTATCTGAAGGATGACAAGCTGTTTAGCTATTTCGAATATACCGGGGATGATTTTGAGGCGGACATGAATAAAATGGCTGCAGACCCGGTAACCCAGCAATGGTGGGATGTCTGCAAGCCATGTCAGCAACCTCTGGAAACATGTGCGGAAGGTGAATGGTGGGCTGAGATGGAAGAAGTCTTTTACTGTGAATGAATTTAAATCTTATGACTATGATCGTACCCAATCCGAATCCTGTACTTGGCGCTACCATCCATACCTTTGGTGGCGTTTCTGCTTCAACCTGTTATGTTCCTTTCGAGAAAGTAAAACAATGGACATGGGAGACCTATTGGCTGGTCTTTTCAGTATTCGCCTGGCTTATCACCCCCTTTATCGTGGGATTCCTCACAGTACCCGAGCTATTAGCGGTAATAAGTGAGTCACCTGCACATGTCAAATGGAACGCTTTCCTGCTGGGTGCTGCATACGGATTCGGAGGAATGTCATTCGGTTTTGCCATCAAACATATCGGGTATTCCCTTACCTATACGATCGCTATTGGCATCTCCGCAGTTTTGGGGACCATTGTCCCCCTGATGCTGAATGGAACCCTGATCGATCAGTTTGAAAAACCCGGAGGCATGATCCTGCTTGCCGGTATGGTAGTTGCCCTTCTTGGTGTGGCTGGATGTGGCTGGGCAGGTTTTAGAAAGGAGAATGACCTGAACAAGCTTTCCGGAACGGGAGATAAAGTAGTGTTCAATATGAGCAGAGGCCTGAGTCTTGCAGTTTTTGCCGGGCTATTATCAGCGGTTTTCGGAATATCACTCGCGCTTGGTCAGCCCATCGCGGATATTGCTGCCAGTCACGGGGCAGGCCATTATGAGGGCAATTCCAAGATCATTTTATCAACTACGGGTTGTGTGGTCACCAATGTGATCTGGTTTGTTGTTTTGGGTATCAGAAGGGGGACATTACGGGAATTGAAATTCAACAATGAACTTCCGGTACGAAAAACCTTGATGAACTATGCACTCGCCATCCTGAGTGGAGTATTATGGTACATGCAGTTCTTCTTTTATGGCCTGGCCACTGTCAGAATGGGCGTATTTATGTGGGCCAGCTGGGTCATCCATATGTCCATGCTTATCTTCTTCAGCTTTTTCGTCGGTGTTATTTTCAGGGAATGGCGAAAGGTTACAAAAATGACCTATGCGATTCTGATCATTGCACTGGTGGTACTCATATCCTCATTCGTCATTATGACATGGGGAAGTGTCAAAGCGGAAAAATCCGAAACTGCAAGTGTGGAGATCAACCAAAACCCTTCCTCATGTCAAAATTCCAGAATCAGATCTTCCTGATTTCCATAGCCATGGAGTACCAGTTTATCATTATACACATCCATAACCCCAAATGAACTGACTAATTCAGATTCAACCATCCCTTTTAAGGTCAGATAGTGAATATTCCCTTTTTGGAGGTACCCCCCGGTGTGGTGGTGCCCAGAGATCCATGCAACCACACAATCATACTCTTCCAATAATCCAATTACCTTTTGATTGTCCCATAATTGGGCCATATTCTCAGGCAACAAGGGCCAGTGGCAGAACAGTACTGCCTTCATATGTAGTTTTGAAGCTTTTTGAAGTTTTCTTCCAAGCCATTGTATTTGCCTTGAACTAAATCCACCATTCCATGTCAGCGCATTATTTGCACCCTGCTCTTCAAGGAGCTCAAATTTTGACCATGCCAGATTGAATTCTTTTGCACCTTCTTTATAAGCAAAAGTGCTCAGGTTGGTTCCGTCAGTTACAATAAAAACAAAGTCGCCAATAGTAAAATCGAAGTACCCTTTTTTATTATTTAGCTTTTTCCGGATTTCCCTCTTTAATTTCTCCTCCACCTCATAATCATGGTTGCCAATAACCTTATGAACAGGTGATTCCAGCTTATCAAGAATGGGTAAAACTTGATCGAAGCTTGCATAATCCCTGTCAATCAGGTCACCCAAAATAACTGTAAAGGCGAGATCGAGCCCATTCAGCTCAGTCACACATTTTTCCAGTTTGTCCAAACTACAACGGTAATACCTGTTTCCGGCCGGTTCAGCATCCGCATATTGGGGATCGGCAATAAGTCCGAATGAAAACAACTTCTGACAACCTTGCTCTTTTTTTTGTTCTGCAAACTGAGAATACCCCAATTGGCATAACATCATTAGCGAGAAGGTGACTGCTAATAATCTAATCTGTCTCATTCAGAAACTATTGCGTATCTTCATTGAAGATAGCTAAAGTAACGCTATATTTCAGAATATTTTAATCGTAGAAATCTAAGGATAAACCGGATCATTATGAAACGAATAAAGTGGATCCTGACAGGTTGGATAGTTCTCCTGCTTCTGCTGTCATCATCATGTACCCAGGAGAAGGTGGTCCGGTTTGGTGTTTGTGCAGATGTCCATAAGGATATCATGCATGATGCCGATCAGCGCCTGGAAGCATTTGTCACTGAAATGAGCAGGGAAAATACGGATTTTATTATCCAGCTGGGGGATTTCACTCAGCCTCAGGAGTATAATGCTTCCTTCATGAAAGTCTGGAATTCATTTGACGGATCCACTTACCATGTGCTGGGCAACCACGACATGGACAACAGTGTGGGAGAAAAGTTCAGCAGGGAATATGCGGTTTCTTTCTTCGATATGCCGTCCAATTACTATTCCTTCGATGTACATGGTTTTCATTTCATTGTGCTCGACGGAAACGACGAAAAAGATCCCCCACAACAGGGATATGCACACTTTATCGGCACTGAACAGCTGACATGGCTAAAAGAGGATCTTTCACTGACCAAAGGCCCGGTTGTGATCTTTTCACATCAGAGCATTGAAGATCCCGGTGGAGTGGAAAATGCCGCAGAAGTGAGGAAGATCCTGGAAGAATCGAGGCTCCGTTCCGGGGAGAAAAAGGTAATTGCCTGCTTCAGCGGACACCATCATATCGACTATGCTACGATCATTAACGGAATCCACTATATTCAGATCAACAGCATGTCCTATTACTGGATGGGTGGAGATTACCTACAGGTAAGGTACAGTGAAGAGATCGATGGACAGTATCCGTGGATCAAATACACTTCACCTTACAGCGAACCTCTCTTTGCACTGGTGGAGATAGATGCCAGGGGAACCATACGAATTTCCGGCCGAGAAAGCACCTGGGTAGGTCCCGATCCCTGGGCCGTGGGATACCCTGAGAAGCGAAAGGATCAAATTGCTCCCCGGATCAGCAGCAAAGAACTCGAATTCTGAAAGGTTACGATTCACCTACATAGAATTCACGAAGTGCTTGTGTGGTCAGTAAACCAGTGCAGCGTTGAAGGTTATTTTCCCACTGCAGGGGATCTCACATTCGATGATAAAGGTTAGTACTGAGCTGCCCCGGTCCGAGACAACGGCCGTGCGGTTCACCCGGATACTTTGCCCCGAAACAGTGACAAATTCCTGCAGGGCCTCTGACCCGTCATAGAATACCCGGGCACCGGTCAGTCTGACCTGTGCGTCATTGTCATCCGGTACCACCTTTATGATATACTGTCCCGGCAAGTGGATCCGCTCGCTCAGATCCAGTTCAATGTGTGCCTTACCAGCAGTAAACATCTCCTCATTCAATTCCATTATCCCGGCCGTCCGGCCCCAGATATTCAGGCTCTCCTTTTCATAGGGAGTGAATCCCTCCACGTAATAGACCGACAGGGAACGGATCAGGGGCGTTCCGACATGTCCGGTCACATCCAGTTCAATGGCTGACACCTCTGCTTCCTCAAAGTAATCAATCTTCTTTCGCCCCACAGATTGTCCCCCGGCCAGTTCGACCCACTGATCCCCCACCA
>CAZURA010000166.1:8241-11388 GCA_964622985.1 uncultured Bacteroides sp.
TTCCAGGTCCCCGGGGTTAAATGCACGAACATGATACGCTCCTGTTCGTGCCATTTATACTGTGCCTCGGACGGTCTGGCAAGCTGTTCTGCCACTGAGGGATCGTCCGCCGGGATCTTATCTGACCGGCAGGCAAAGAGGATCAACGAAACAAGGAGTGCCAGGAGATAAATACTGTTATCAATTCTTTTCATTGAGACTCTTTTTGTAAGGTTCCTTCTTCTTTAACTCATAACTACTATGAATAGAACTAGCTTTTTACTTATAGCTGTCCTCATGCTGCTGGTATGCATTCAAGGAGCAGATCGGAACCATTGAATATGTTTTCGACAAGGTCAACTCCATTCCCGATACCCTGTCCCTCCTGACCCAAGATCCCTGGTATAATGAGTATAGCAGAATGTGCGTCGATCATTATCCAACCTTTATGGGTGGATGATTCCTGAATTAATCAGTTCATTTGTTTTTCAATGGCTTGTACTACCTGCTCTGCCAACGCCCTGCTCCCATCTTCAGTAAAATGCACATTATTTGGACGCTGAAGCTCCTCCATTCTGGGCTGAACAAAGGCATGCAGGTCGTTGATCACAATCCCGTGTTTTTGCATGATCTTTCCGGCAATCCGATTGTATTTTTCAGGCATACCGGGATCACGAAGCGGTCCGCTCAACTCATCGGGATAAGGAGTTGTGGTGGCAAAGATCAGTTTCGCACCCGTTTTTTCCAGCTTCTCTACGATCTCTTCCAGGTTTTGTTTGTACTGTCTGGGATCAGCTTGCAAAGGATCTTCCGGATCCCGGCTGTTTTTCCCGGTGACAGGATCCACATGCTTCAGGTCGTGGAGCCCAAAATTGAAATGGATCACATCCCACCGTGTATCACCGATCCACCGGTCGATCTGTTTCACCCCGTTGGTGGTTCCTGCGCAGTTTTCATAACCGCCATCCTCTTTCATGGGTCTGTAAACCAAAGCTTTCTCTTTCATCATCTCCTTCACAAAAGGAAAATATCCGATGGAAATGGAATCCCCCAGGATCAGAACTCTGGGCAATTCTTCCACATGAAACCGGAAAGCGCGCCCGGGAAGCAGCAGCGTTGTGGCTCCCAGCAGGCCGGATCGGATAAATCCTCTTCTTGATTGCATATTCCTTTAATAGATAAATATCTTATGTCTGAAAGGAGTATACCCGGTCAGATAGACACTCAGACCCTCCTGTTTGGGCTCCGTTCCGCGCAGCTGGGTCCATCTGTGTGTGACGCTTCCTTCTCCAAAGGTGATCACATCATCACCCACCCTGTAGCGACCCCATCCCTCCTCCAGAAAAAAAGCATCCTCCACATGGGTATCTTCTTGTACACCGGTGAGTTCACCTCCCTTTCTGAAACTCATCTCCCAGGCCACAGGTACATGGGGAGTTCCGCTCAGCTCTGCCTCAACCGTTAACCTGCCTTCAGACTCCTCAACGGTCACGGTGACATTCAGATCCTGGGGTTCACTCAGGTCTCTTGAGTCACGGGGAGGCATGCTGTCCCAATCTCCGTCACCTGCTATCTCATCAGGTTTGAATGGCTGATAATAACCCCGGGTAAGCGTTCTCCTCAACACGATTTTCTCTCCGTCGACCTCAGTTTCTTCGGCAACGAACTGGCCCCTGCCGAAAAAAGAGGCTCCCAGTCTCATGGATTGCATGACAGCGTTCCCTCTTCTGAAGGAGAGAAAAGTGGGATTGTCTTCAATTAGAGTGATATCTGTTAAGCCGTGCCGGATCCTGAAAATCCCGGAATGGACAAACCGTTTGAAATAGTTATCAGGTACTCCGGAAGCTTTGATCCCATCTCTTTCAAAAAGCGGATCTTCCATTAAATAGGGCAAAAACCGGGTGATCCTTTCCGGCATTTCGTTCTCTATCAGCTGGCAGACAGCAGCAAACACCGGATGGTTATCAGCTATAGCGAAATACCTGTATGCATAATAGTAACCGTCCACATACCGGATATAGGCACTGTCCTGTCTGCCGGAAGCATCAGTGACCACCTCCCCGCCCGGTTGGATATAATACAAACTCATTTCCAGGTTTTTCCTCACCACATCGAACAACTCGGGACGTTTGAGCAGCCTTCCCATGGTGATGAACATACTATCGCAGACGGGTGAATAGGTACCCACACTCTTCTCGGTGTATTGTCCGTCCGGGTCCTGGTCGATACCTTCAGCCAGCCATTGGTCAATCCGTCCCGTATAGTGGGAGGGTAAGATGTAATTAACCCAGGCCAGGGCTGCGCTCACTACCCAACGGTGATTTGGGGTGTGTATTCCCCCCACCTGGAGACATTTGCCGGCATTGGAAAAGAACCGATCCATCTTTTCGATCAGGTTCTCCAGTCCGGGTCTGTTCAGTCGTATAAGACAGAGGTAGAGAGGACCCAGATCGTTGATGATAAATGCCGTATCGGGAGTAGAATGAAAATTGGTAGTGTGCAGGTCAATGGTCCCATCCTCGTACTGCACATGCAACAGGCAGGTGACAGCCCTTTCCAACGGTTCTATAAGTTCCTCAGCGAGATGATACCTGGAAAACTCCGATGCATAAGCACTCCCGATCACCCTGATAAAACCTGCGGTTGTATGGGCGTTGGGCACTTCGTAGGCATCAGCCACACCTCCATCCCATTGGTGACCCGGATGATCAATCTGCCGGCCCTTCAGTCCCTCCACTTTTTCGTCGTTGAGTAACGATAGTTTCTTAATGATTTCATCTGCTCCTCCTGCTTCCACCGTATTCCTGTCACCTCTTCCCCAGGCTGCTGAAGGCAGCATGGTAATGACTGTGGCTGCAGCGCCTGACTGAATTACAAATGTTCTCCTGTGCATGGTATTATACAATTCTTAACAGGACCGGACTCAAGTTCTGAAGCTAAGCGTGACAACCAATTCCCGATATCATGTTCAAAAAAGGGTGACAAAATTTTTACCCTCAATCCTAAAAAGAAAGGGCAATGTCCCTTCTTCGCTCTAAACACCTAAAACATAGCTATCTATGAACAATCCTGCTATACAAAATCCCTGGCAGACCGAGTGATCGATGTGCGTCTAACAAGATAATCAACTTTCCAGAAATTGACAATTATTTATATTTATATGCTAGT
>CAZURA010000167.1:0-11267 GCA_964622985.1 uncultured Bacteroides sp.
TTTCGGACGGCCCTTATTGTAGGTTTGCGGAGCTTTATATCGCTCCGATTAGCTACTCCAAGTTTTCAAACTAGGTTCCTCGCAACTTGCCGTGAGGAGCATTAAAAAATGAAACCACTGACGGTGGTGATGAGCAATTGAGATTTTTCTGGTCTCATCACTGCATATCAGGCTGATAAATACCCTCCAGAATCAATTAATAGGTAGTCCGCTCAAATCTTCTCGTTTCGGTTAGCATACTTTTATGTTACTAATTTTTAATGCCAAAAATTGCCTCAAACATTAAATATTTTAATAATTAAGGTTTGGTGAGAAAAAATGCGTACTTTTAAGGTTGAAAGTCGAGTATACATTAAAAAGCATTTTTATTAATGCCTGATTTATTATATACAGTTAACCCTGATAGAACTATTCCATGGAACGATCTTCCCCCGCTACCAATTCGGGAGGAACTTTATCGAACCGTTGAGGTCATGGAGCAGCTAGGCAATGCTAAAGCTGCATTGGCAAGGCTTCATGGTCGCAGTGCGGTGATTCCTAATCAAGGACTATTAATAAACTCAATAAGTCTTCAAGAGGCAAAAAGCTCAAGTGAGATCGAGAATATTTTTACAACTGATGATGAGTTATATAAAGCATATAGTGATCAGAAAGTTGAAACAACCGGAGCCTCTAAAGAGGTTTTGAGATACCGGGAAGCGCTTTGGTCTGGCTATAATCATTTACGGAAATCCAACTTATTTGATCAGGACTACTTCATCCGGGTATTTCAAGAAATAAAACAAACGGCAGAAGGAATTCGGCCTGAATTCTTGAATACCACTATTAAACAAGGAGGTACACAACCAAATGCTGGTCAGGTAATATATACACCACCCAGAGGATCATCTGTCATTCAGAATAAGCTCAACAATCTTGTTGAATTTCTAAATAATGATGAGCTATATGCTATGGATCATCTCTTGAAGATGGCTATTGCTCATTTCCAGTTTGAAGCCATTCATCCCTTCCGTGACGGAAACGGAAGAACCGGACGTGTGTTGAACATCCATTACCTGACAAACAAAGAATTATTAGATGTTCCTATCCTATTCCTAAGTCGATATATTCTTGATCATAAGGAAGACTATTATTTCACTATGATGGGTGTTTCTCAAAGAGGTAACTGGAAAGACTGGATTCTGTATATGCTTCGAGCTGTTGAAAACACAGCAAATATCACCTTCCACAAAATCAATGATATTGTGCATACAAAAGACTCTATTTTGGATTATATTAAGAAGGGTGAACGAAAATTCAGAAGTCCGGAAGATCTAATAGAATTCTTGTTTACTCAACCTTTCACAAAGGTAAAGCACCTGGTTGACTCAAAGATCTACGCTGAAAATACAGCCAGGGAGTATTTAAACAGATTATGTGAAATGCAGGTTTTAGAAAAGAAAGAAATCGCAGGACATCACTACTATTTGAATCAAGAGTTATACAGGATTCTGTCAGAATAATCTGAGTTCTATTCCTCTATACTACCATCATCATTAGGGATAGGTATGGGATCTGGCTTGCCTGGTCAGAGCTATTCAGAAATGGACTCCCCCCGAAAGTTGAAGGAAGTCCTGTGTGGTCGGGGTAGCGGGATTTGAACCCACGACCTCTTCGTCCCGAACGAAGCGCGCTACCGGGCTGCGCTATACCCCGAAGGTATCCTTTTCGGATCCGGTGGGCAAAATTACCAAATCTTTATGAAACGTCCATTACAATAATTACTTATGAACTTTTAAAGTGATGCTCGCATTCGGTCAGCAACTTATCGGCGTCAACAGGAACCACACCTGCCTTCTCGCAAACCTGTCCACCTGCCAGGTTGGAGATGGCTGCAATGGTGGCGGCATCCTGTTCTGTAATCATACAGAGGGCAGCCACACTGATCACCGTATCTCCGGCTCCCGATACGTCTGCAATATCCCGAACTATGGCAGGAATATGAACAATGGTCCCATTCTGGGTGGCAAGCACTCCATGTTCGCTCAGGGTGACCAGCAGTGTATCGATCTCTTTCTTTTGCTGAAACTCCATGGCTGCTTCAGAAAGCTTTTGGATATCATGCTTCTCAATGTCCAGGTTCAACCCTCGCACCAGCTCAATAAAATTAGGTTTAAAGAGCCTTACTTTCCGGTAGAGGTCGAAACTCCGGAACTTTGGATCTACCAGCACCGGGACACCTACCTTACCGGAAGCGCTGATCAATTCAGAGATCACCCCCGGTGACAATACGCCTTTATCATAGTCCTGGAAGATGATGGCATCGATTCCCCCGTTTTCAAGCAGGTTATTGATCAATTCCAGAAATTGGTTCTGAATCCTGGAGGTCAGGTAATCCTCCATCTCTTCATCCACCCGCAGCATATGATGGTTTCCGCTGATGATCCGTGTTTTCTGGGTAGTGATCCTGCGATTATCCACGACCAGTCCTATATCCGTAAGATTCTGTTCTTCCATCAGTTCCAGGAAGAGTTTGCCCCGGTTATCATCTCCGATCACAGAGCAGAGTATAGGCACGGCGCCCATGGCCTTCACATTAAGGGCCACATTGGCTGCACCACCCAGCCTGCTCTCTTCGATCACACCGGATACGATAGGTACTGGTGCCTCTGGAGAGACTCTTCCCACATCTCCCCATAAGTAGGTATCTATCATGACATCGCCGATGATCAGCACCTTCTGATTGGAAAACTGACTGAAAATTGACCGGAAATCTGTGGATTCTAGCATCGATTCAGGTAAAAGCTGGGCAAACGTACCTCTAGTTTTGCAAAAATGAAAGTTTTACTGAGGAAATTTAGGATATCCACTTAAAAGGGATCCACATCAATGGAGATACGGATGGATTTGAATACCTCGTTTCCGGAGATCTCATCCAACACTTGCATTAACAGTTCTTTGGCTCTCTCATAGGAGGCTTCCCTCTCAATTTTCAGGATGATCTGCTTGATGAAAGCATTATTAACCTTCCTAACCTGCGGGTATTGGGGGCCATATACCCGGTGGGAAAAGATCTCTTTCAGCTGTTTCCCTGCCAGGTCTGTGGCACCGTCAAGGATAGATGGTATCCGGTGCCTGAACGAGATGCGGATCATTCGCGTGAAAGGAGGATAACCAAAAAGTTGTCGCTCCTCCATCTGATCCTGGTAAAGCCCTTCAAAGTCATTGTTACTGATGAACCTGATGACGGGATGACCGGGATCCATGGTTTGAATGATCACCTTTCCCCGTTTTTTTCGTCGTCCTGCCCTCCCACTCACTTGCGAAATCAGTTGAAAACTTCTCTCAAATGCCCTGAAGTCCGGGAAGTGAAGCATGCTGTCAGCATCCAGTACACCTACCAGATTGACATTGTCGAAATCGAGGCCTTTGGAGAGCATCTGGGTGCCGATCAGGAGATCCAGCTTCCCCTCTTCAAAACGACTGATGATTTTCTCGTATCCACGGGCCGACCGGGTAGTATCGGTATCCAGTCTTCCCACACGAATGCCTTCAAATACCAGTGCGATCTCATCTTCAATTTTTTCCGTCCCAAATCCCTTCATAGACATGTGAGCACTTGCACAGGAGGGACAGGCTGCAGGCATCGGTTCTGCGTGCCCACAGTAGTGGCACTCCATTTTTCGGTTGACACGATGAAAGGTAAGACTCACATCACACCGGGAACATTTAGGAATGTGTCCACATTCGTTGCAAACAATATAATTTGAATACCCTCTCCGGTTCTGAAACAGGATCACCTGTTCCCCCTGGTCCAATGCTTTCCCGATCGCTTCCAGCAGTTGTGGAGTAAAGTGGGAAACCATCTGTTTTCTCTTGGTGGCCTCCTTCACATTGGCAATAACTATTTCAGGTCTTTCCACACTTCCATACCTGGATTGGAGGGTGGCATATCCGAATTTTTGGCTCCTGGCATTGTAGAGAGACTCAAAGGAGGGAGTGGCCGTCCCCAGCATCACCCTGGCATTATGGAAGAGTGCCAGGATCTGTGCTGAGTCCCTGGCATGATAACGGGGAGCCGGATCGTGCTGCTTGAAGGTGGTCTCATGTTCTTCATCTATAATAATCAGCCTAAGATGTTGGAAAGGCAGAAAGATGGCAGAACGTACTCCGATAACCACCCGGTAAGTTTCTTCATCGGTCATATTCAGGAGGTTCCGGTACACATGTACCCTCTCGGAATCACTATACCGGGAGTGATATACCCCTACCTGTGCACCGAATACCTGTCTCATACGTGCAATAATCTGGGTAGTGATGGCTATCTCCGGAAGCAGATAGAGGACCTGTTTCCCTTTTTCAAGGGTTTCCCTGATCAGGTGAATATAGAGCTCTGTTTTCCCACTGGAGGTAACCCCATGCAGTAGCACAGCCTGGTTTTTCTGAAATTGCAGTCTGATGGCGTCAAGAGAGGTGACCTGCTCCCGGTTCAAACGGGAAGGTTCTGAAAGTGGTGACCCCTCCTCGCTCCCATTTGGTCTCAGTTCCTCCCTCTCCACCAGCTCGAAGATTCCCTTTTTGATCAAAACGGTGAGGGCACCGGAGGCTCCATCCGGCTTCAACACCTCTTTTTTCCTGACTTCCTCATCAAAGTTGTGCATATCGTTGCCCACAAGATCCAGGTATCTTTCCAATACCTCCTTTTGCCGGGGTGCTCTTTCGAGCTTGTCAAGCAGAGTATGCAAAGAATCTTCTGAAGCATAGTCACCTGACAGCCGAATGTAAGATATCAGCTTCCGGCTTAATACCGTACGCACGAATTCATTGATCTCCACCGCTCCCTTCTCTACCAGTCTCTTCAGGATGGTCATGGGATTTCTGGTCACTCCGGCCATATCCAGATCCCCCAGGGTGATCTCTCCCTGGTCTTTCACCACTTCATAGAGGAGTAGCTCATGCCTGTCCAACGTATTCCTTTCAGTGAATTCGTGGCTGATTCTTACCCTCGATTCACTTTCGGGTCTCAATCCTGATGGAAGTGCAGCGCGCATGACCTCCCCTGGTGTGCACATGTAGTAGGATGACATCCAATCCCAAAGTTGCAACTGCTCCTCCCTTACCAGGACCTTTTCATCCAGTATTTCCAATATCTTTTTAGGAGTAAATCCCTCTGGAGGATCGTTGTGGAGCGACCTGACTATGGCGGAATAGATTCGCTTTTTACCGAATGATACAAGCACCCGACTTCCGGGTGAGATATGTCCCGCCAACTCTTCAGGCACAGTATATGTAAACGTGCCTTTCACCGCCAGGGGCAGTATTACCTCGGCAAATCTAGTGGATTTGGACATATATCGAAATGTACAATTTCTGAGGGATACTAATGAAGTAACCTGGCATTTTTCACGTAGTGAATAAGCACGTTACAAGTTAGAATCCCTCAGATTAAATTGGTTTACACAGAAAGGATCTCAACCATTAGCATCTCTTCCGGATCAACCTTTTTCTTCAGTTTAATCACTTTCCTGAAAGGTACCAGGTCCAGTTCCGAATTCTTGAAACCGACCATTACACTCTTCTGATCATCCATGAGAGCCTCAACAGCAGCATATCCCATTTTGCTGGCACTCACCCGGTCGTAGGCTGAGGGTGTACCCCCACGCTGAATATGACCCAGTACAGAAACACGGACATCGTAGTCGACGAAATCCTCTTTCACTCTGTCGGCAATAGCAAAAGCACCACCCTCTTCATCTCCTTCGGCCACTATGACGATGTTGCTCGCTTTCTTTCTTTTAAATCCTTTTTCCAGGTAGTCCTTCAAGTTTTCCACCTGTCCCTCAACCTCAGGTATCAGGATCGCTTCAGCTCCTGCTGCGATCCCGCTTTTCAGAGCGATAAACCCTGCATCCCTTCCCATCACTTCGATAAAAAAGAGCCGGTTGTGACTGCCTGCAGTGTCTCTGATCTTATCCACAGCCTCTACAACCGTATTCAGGGCAGTATCGTATCCAATGGTATAGTCGGTACCATAGATATCATTATCGATGGTACCCGGAATTCCTATAAATGGGATGTCGAAGTACTCATCACAAAAAACCCTTGCCCCGGTCAGTGATCCGTCACCCCCTATCACTACCACGGCATCGATATTGGCATTTTTCAGGTTATCGTAAGCTTGCTTACGACCTTCCGGCTCCATAAACTCCTTACTCCTGGCTGTCTTCAGAATGGTCCCTCCCTTGGCCAGTATGTCGCTTACACTGTGTGCTTTCATATTTACAAAGTGGTTATGGATCATGCCATGGTAACCATGCCTGATACCTACTACCTCCAATTCATTATATAAAGCAGTGCGTGTGACACCCCTGATGGCAGCATTCATGCCAGGAGCATCACCCCCGGAAGTCAATACACCTATTTTCTTAATTATTCCCATGCTCAATCGGTTAACATAAGGGCAAAATTAAGGAAAAAAAGCGTTAGGAGGAGGTTAATTTTTCCACGTGCTGAGATATGGATTCCAGCTGTCGCATAGAGGTAGAAGTAGCTCCGCTGATACCGATGGAACCTACATCTTTCAACCAATCTTTATCGATCTCCTCTGCATTTGATATCCAGTGTGTTTGAGGATTCAATTTCCTGCAGAATTCGTACAACATCCTTCCATTGGAGGAGTTCTTACCACTCACAAAGAGGATCATGTCATGCCGTTTCACAAATAGGGAGAGCCCGGGCTTTCTTTTTTTCATCTGTCCACAGATGGTGCAATCGGCACGAAACGAACTTGAGGTCTGCTCCCGCACTGACTCTTTTATCTGATGCTTCAGGCGCTCTTCCACCTCCTTGAAACCATCCGGATCCATGGTGGTTTGTGAGAAGAGATAAATACTCTTTGCCGGATCAGTATTAGAGATCTCCTCCAGAGAGGATATGACCACTGCATCTCCATCCACCTGACCCAGTAAACCGATGGTTTCAGGATGATCTGGTTTCCCGTAAATAACCAGCTGTTCGGTCGCCCTGTCCAAAGATTGATACGCTTTCTTCACTTTTTTTTGCAGTCGTGAAACAATGGGACAGGTTCCATCGATGATTTCCATCTGATGTGCTTCAGCCATTTGATAGGTAGAGGGTGGTTCACCGTGTGCTCTGAATAACACCTTGCCCGGTGGCATCGAGATCAGATCATGGTGACCAATGGTTTTTAAACCCAGCTTCTCTAATCGGTTCACCTCCGAAGCGTTGTGAACCATTTCTCCCAGCCCGAATATCTCCTCGCCCCTTTCCAGGTAGGATTCGGCAGTTTTAATTACCTGGTCCACTCCGAAACAGAATCCTGCTCCGGGATCTATTTCAATATTAGCCATTCTGGTGTGTCATTTGCTGGTTATATCTTTCCCAGAACCACTCCATTTGTTCATCTACCGTTATATGACTGTTATCCAGTACGATAGCATCATCAGCCTGTTTCAGCGGACTATCCTCACGGCTCGAATCGATCCGGTCACGTTTTTCCAGATTCTCCCTGACTTCTTCCAGCTTTGCGGCCATTCCCTTTTCTATCAACTCTTTATATCTTCTTTCAGCCCTTACTTCCGGTGAGGCTGTGAGAAATATTTTTAATTCCGCATTGGGAAATACCACGGTACCGATGTCTCTGCCATCCATTACTACGCCTTTCCCTTCTCCCAGGCTTCGCTGATACTCCACCATCTTTCTCCGTACTGCTGAGATAGCCGCTATGTAGCTTACATGCCCCGATACATCCATTTCGCGTATCCTGTCTTCTACCATTCTGTCATTGAGATAGATCTCGGTTCTCCTTTTTGTTTCATTGAACTGAAGATCCAGTGAAATGTGATCCAGCAATCCTGCAACCTCTTCCAACGGAGGTGATTCGGTATGATTAAACAAACCCGCCTCCATGGCAGCCAGAGTCACCGCTCTGTACATGGCACCGGTATCAATGTAAGAATAGCCCAGCTCTCTGGCTATCCGTTTCGCATAGGTACTCTTCCCACACGAAGAGTTGCCATCCAGAGCTATAATGATCTTATTGGAATCCACATGAATCTGTTTTGTGCCTGCAAACGTACATAATGTTTTCTATGATGAAAAGTTTTGCCCTGTGGAAGAAATGACTTACTGCTGCTTTCTGTAAAACTCTGAGAGGTTGGTGGTCAGTGAGAAATGGTTGGTACCACCCGCCAGGTGATAGGATGCCCGGCCAAAAGCGAAATGAAATTTATTTACCTTAAAACCAAATCCCCAGGAGAATCCTACCATGCCAGGCCTTACATTGGCTTTCATCTCCTGTCTTCTTTTGTAATTGTATCCCACATCGAAATGGAAATTCTCCCCTAACAGAAACTCTACTCCGAACACCAGGTGACGCATCAGTTTATCTCCGATGAGATCGAAATTACTTTTTGTGACCTCATGACCCAAAGAATAGTGATCCTCCGACTCCTCTATCTCATAAGTGAGATCCCAGCGTTCCAGGTGCTGATAGGTAACTGAAAACCGAAAGGGAGCATGGGCCAGTCCCTGGGTGATACCTGCCTGGATCTCAAATGGAAGCTTTTCCCTCCGTCCGGTATAGGAGATGATCTGAGTGCCCATGTTCTTCATTACCAGTCCAAGGGTGGTCAATGTATTGGGATTAGCATAGAGAATCCCGACATCCAGTGCTATACCCAGTGAGTTGTATTGTTCAAAGGAGGAGAAGATGGGTTTCAAATTAATTCCGGCTGTGAGAAAGGTATCGATAAGCGATTTGGAATAGAAAAGATTCAGGGCATATTCGGAAGCTCTGAAACTGCCCATGGAGTTTCCCAATTCATCGGTCCGGTCAAATGTTCCATAATCCACATAGTGCATTCCGGCAGCCACGTTTCCAATGCCCTCCACCCTCCGGCCATAGGAGGCATATCCATAATTGACCCCGGCAAAGTAATTCACATAGTTTAAGTTGAGATGATTGTGCATATGGCTTGTGAGGAGGGCCGGATTATGAAAGATGAGGTTGATATCGTCATCGTTCAGGGATACTACCTCCCCTCCCAGTGCCGAAACCCTGGCAGAATTAGTCAGCCCGAGGAAACTGTAAGTGGATTCTCCTCCTTTCTGTGCCATCAAAGTGGTTGGCAACAGCAGGCACATCACCAGGACTACCGAACATTTCCTCATATTCATAATAAACGCCACAACCATACTCTATATTATTTCTCCATGCTTTTTATAATCCTCTCCTCAGCCTTCTCTACCCAGGAACAGTACTCCCGGTTATCGGGTCGGGTCATCTGATTCTCCATTCCCGGTACCAGATATTCCACTGCTTTGCCCAATCCGCTGCGTACTACATCTTTGCTGTTACAACGCTGTTCAAAATGGTTTTGAGAAGGAATCACCAGCAGAGGAATGCCCAGAAAGGCCGCTTCGGCCACTGCATCAAAACCCGCAGTGGTGATCAGCCCCCTGCATGTGCCCATTTTTTCTCTGAATTTCACATCCTGCAGGGGATGAACCTGAATACCGGGAGGAAGCTCCATTTCCGGTACCAGAGAGGTGAACACATCGGCCCTGAAATCCGGATTTTCCCTGGCCATAAGGATCAAGTCAAACAGAAATCCTCCATTCAGCAGGTAGACCAGGTACCTGTTCCCGGGCCGATAGGCTGTCTGCCTGTATGCTGTCCGGATCATCGGGGGTGCCACCTGAATCCCGGCATTGTCAGCTTCCTCCCTGTAGGAAAGAGCAAGTACCCGATCGCAAGACTTTATAATTAACCGGGTATGGAGGGTCAGCAACCATCGATGAAATCCGGAACCCCCGTCAGAGGGGTATCCTTTGAGATGCAGGTAAAAATGGTGCCCGATGCCTATTCGTTTAATCGCGGGATCTGCTTTTTTCATGGCCAGCGCACCCACCAGGTCATAGAAGTTGAATATCACGTCAGGCTTCAATGAAACGATATCTTTTCGGAGTCGCCTGACTTCACGGAGATAAATGAATGTGCGAAGCAGGTTGAACAGTAACGTCCGGCCCACATAGATTCCCTTTTTATTGGGTGTTCGTAGGAAATAGGGGCTGAAAAAGCGATGCAATCTCTTCTTGAAGATGGCTTGAAAATAATCCGGTACGGAACCGGAAGCATCACAACCCACATACACCGCTTCCACTGAATGCCCCGCTTTTTCAAGGTATTCCTGCAGGGCGATCGCTTGCGACATATGCCCCCTGCCTTCCCCCTGTACGATAAACAGACACCTGGACATGTCGATCAGGAATAGGTGGGATGACTAATAGTCTCTTTTCTGGAATTCTTCTTCATGCGTATTTGGCTAACCTGTGTCAAAAGCAGTCCCCCAATAGCCACTAATATACCCATGATTTTTAAAACAGGCATCGTTTCCTTCAACAGGAGATAGGAAGTGATTGCCGTAACCACTGGGATCAGGTTTACGAAAACGTTGGCTTTGGATGCACCAAGTTCCCTGATAGCGATGGTAAGGATAATAAAACAGATGCCGGATCCAAATACTCCCAGGAAGATGACCGCCAGCCAACTGTTAAGGGATGCGGCACGAATATCCAGTACTGGGATTTCCAGGATCAGAAAAAGTGGGATGAACATTAGCAGTCCATAAAAGCTCTGAAAAGCGGTAATGGTGATGGGGGTGTAGTCATTGGCCAGCTTTTTAACCACCAGCGTATAACCTGAGGCAGAAATAACTGCAATGAACATCAAAAGAATCCCTTTGGGATCTGCTGTCAGTCCCTTATTCTTTGTGAGAATGACCATCAATACCCCGGCGAAGGAGATGATGAGTCCGATGCGGTTCATGAGGGTCAGCTTCTCTCCGAAAAACCAGTAGGCACCGAAAGGGACTATCAATGGAATGGTAGAGATGATCACAGCCCCTACCGTGGCAGTGACCAGGGTAAGTCCGTAAGCTTCTCCCAGAAAATAAAAGAAGGGTTCGAACAGGGCCATGAGCAGGAACCATTTCTGATCCCGCTTTTTAATCCGGTTCAGTCTTTTAAAGAAAAAAGCAAAGCCGAACAGGAAAAAGAGGGAAACAAAGAGGCGGAAAAAAACTACAGTAATGGGACGGAATGATTCAAAAGCAAACTTGAAGGCTACAAAGGTGAAACCCCAGAAGATCATCCCCAGGATGATTCCGAAATATACAAAAGCCCTGGATGAACTCATCAGGCTGCTTTCAGACGCTTCAGATTGGCTTTCTCCAGTTTTTCCCTGGCGTATTTGATCCCGATGGTCA
>CAZURA010000168.1:0-8917 GCA_964622985.1 uncultured Bacteroides sp.
GTGGATTGTAATATCTCAATTGGTATTATACTCCTGTTGTTGTTCCATTCCTCCTGGGACATGGTATGGGGAAGAGAAGATAATCCAAAGGCCTGATCAAGATCTTCACGAGTATAAAAAACGTCTCCGAACTTCTCCATCCATGCTGCGGTAAGCTGCCAGAGAGAATCCTTCAATGCCTGGTGCTTTTCCGACTCAAACAGGTTATTCAGCTGGTAAGGATCATTCTTCCTGTCGAACAGAATGGAATGATGGGAGGCCTCGGTGGCATCCTTAAAAGTTGAATAGGTCCAGTCCTTTGTTACCACACCCTTGTAGCTATTTTCATAAAATGACCATACCGGGATATAATCGACAGCATCTTCATCCCCGTCAAGAATGCTTTCCGCCAGGTTCTTTCCATGGCATTCCTCAGGCACTTCCATGTCCATCAGACCCAGTACCGATGGCATGATATCCAGTGCGCCAAACAGCAGGCCGGTCTTCTGCCCTGCTTGGATCTTCCCCGGCCAGCGCATGATATACGGTACGCGCAGGGAATAATCATGTGCATATTGTTTGCATTCAGGCGCTCCGTCAAACTCCAGCATATCTCCATGGTCAGAGGTGAATACAACCAGGGTATTTTCTTCAACTCCAATTTCCTCCAGCTTATCCATAAGCCAGCCGAAAGCAATATCAACACCTGTGATATTGGCCATCTTACCGTGATACATCGTAAGAAGGTCGGGAGTTCTTTCCATGCCAGGACGGACCTGTATACTGTCACGTACATAGAACTGCATCAACTCATCCGGTGCCCAATACCTGAAATGCCTTTCCCCGTCTTCCCCGTCAAATTTGCCCATGTCATGTGGCGGGTGCCATGAGACAAAAAGGGCAAATGGATTGTCTGCATCTTTTTGTTCATCAAGATACTCGAGAGCCTGTCTGGTCTGACCATATACCTCCCATTCATCAAAGTATACTTTCTCATCCTGCTCATTCCAGTAAAAACATTTTCCTGGACGAAAACCCACATGACAGTTATTGGTATAAAATAATTCATCGAAGCCATACCGCATTGGCCCCTCCGGTACGGGACGTTTCCTGTCTCCCCCATTTAGATGCCATTTTCCCACATAAGCCGTACTATAACCGGCATCGCGCAGTACTTCGGCAAATTTCTTCCCGTGACCCGGGATGAGTGGCATGTCGTTTATATAACCTCCGCTATACAGTGTGTGCCTCCCGCTCATCAGAATAGACCTGTAGGGTGTACAAGTCGGTGAGTTTGAGATGCAATGTGTAAACAATAATCCCTCCTCTGCCAGCCGGTCGATATTTGGAGAAATTATTTGGTCGTTCCCATAACATCCGAGCATATCGAATGTATGCTGGTCTGAAAACACAAAGATCAGGTTGGGGGCCTTTTGCACCTGCCGGTTACTGCAGGATACTGACAGGAGTAAAATACCCAGAAAAACTATAATTCTATTCATAGTATAATGCATTAATCAGCAAACCAAATATTTAATTATTTCTTTCAAAAATCTAAATATACTACTTTAATATCCCAATTGTTTTTTTTGTTGATATATGGTAATCCAGTATAGACCGCAAAATTTGCTTTGCAGCACCCGATCAGAATTTCATTTACTGTTAATCAGGATATCCCGGTTAATGATATTCGAAATAATACCAGTAAGTATTTCCCCAGGAAGTTTGAATCAATCTGGCAGTATCCGTGGTTTCTTTACTCTCCTCCATGGCAGCTGCATATTGATCGAAGCTGTTTTTAAGTTCAGGGCTTACCCCGAAGTCACCCAGATAGGGTAACTCATGCTTGTGGTTTATAAACAGAACAATGGCTTCCTCGATATGGCGCGGCAGACAGCTGTAATCCATGTCTTTCATCTTTTTTACCTGGTATACGACGGCCTTGTACTCTTTTTCAAGCAGTAAGCGGGCAAGCTTGTATTCGAATGCTATTTTATTATCCGGGTTTGACATGAGCATCAAATCAATGTTCAGAACATCACGCTGACTGATGAAGAAATCTTTCCGAGGTGCTAATTTTATTTTTGCCCCCAGCTCAGGGTCCGATAAAACCAAATCCGGATGGTGGAGCATAAGCTCATGCTTTTCTGCCCACTTCCTGTAATGAAGGGTTTTTTTGAGAATTTCGATGTGTCTTTCTGCACTTCTAAAGTTTCCGTTTATTAAATCGGCCTTAATCAGCATTTTTATGCTTTCAGGGCGGTAGCCGTTTAACACCATGGATTCATAGGCCAGATGATGTGCCTTGTTAATGAATCCCACAGTGTAGTAGTAATACATGGACCTGTCGATGAATTCCCGGCTTGAGTGGATGAGCAGGGATTTCTCTCCGAAATCCTGCCTGCCATGGAACATCCGGTTGCAAAGTTGCCCTTTCTCACTCAAAGCCAGGTTATAGTAGTATGCTCCGATGATATGGTTAGAAGGGTCCTTTTCATGTTGGGCAATGACCTTGTCATATTCCTGTTGAAGGAAGAACTTTTCCATCCGGCTACGCTTTGCAAATTCAGGATCATGAAGTAGCCCCACCATGATAACTGTAATTAGCAGAACTATAAACGAAGGCATAAAAGAGGGCGTGCGTGAAAACTTTGCCGTAAGGGGAAATAGAAGCAGGTAAGCGCACAAGAAAATATCAAGCGGATGAAGATTTTCAGGGTAAATGAAGGGGAGGGGATATCCCAGGTACTGTTCCGGCGGATGCTTGAGCAGGATACTTTCCATACCCATCCATGTAAGGAGGGCAACAATGAGGAGGACGCCAGGCAGGGCATAGCGGGATCTTCCTTTTTTGTATAACAAACAATAAAGCGTGAAGATAGCCGGAAAAATGAGGGCGAAGGATCCCGTAAGATGGACAAAGGCGGGGAATAGCATGGGAACAAGCAGGCTGCGTCCTTTCCTGCTCAAAATTATGGACAAGCCGGTGAATAATACCAGAAACAAATAGCCAAGGCTGTGGTGGAAAAAATGGTCCGTACGCATTTGCATAAACAGGAGGAGGCAGGAAGGTCCGATAATAAGGATGGACCAGAGCGGTTTTTGGCCCGCCAGAACCCTGTAAATTCTGAATAATCCAGCAGCGAACAGCAGAAGGACAAGGGAAAGCACCAGGGATCCATAGAGGCCGGAGTAGTAGCCCTGACTGATAAAGTTTCCCATATACTCAGTCAATCCGCCGGGCATCGAAAGAAACTCTCTGAAATACGCTCCTGAGAAAATGAATAATGAACGATTCTCCTGGTAGAAGAACACTGCATTACCGAAGCAGGCAAAATAGATAAAAGAGATAAAGAAAAGCAGAGCCAGTGATAAATATAAGTTTCTTATGTCTTTCCTTAAGCCCATTGGATGAGGTCTTTGTCGCAATTTTGGTATGGAGCTGCTCTTATTCATTGGCAGACCAGGTAGCAGGAACAGGTTCCTTTTTTGCAGCCGCCGCAAAGTCCCGGGGACCCATTTTAATCTTCCCTGTGACAAATTCGGGTCTGTTAAAAGTCTGGTCCAGTCTTTTATAAAGTGTGGGATCCTTTTGTGGCAGCACAAAGGGTTTACCCACCTTATCCTGCGAGCCTATATAGGCAAAATAGGGCCGGGCCGTGATGCCATCCCCCCTTTTACTGCTGAAGGCGATCCATTTGCCATTGGAGGACCAGGTAGGATAACTTTCCGTTTCTGTGCTATTCAGATCCAAAAGGTCAAATTTTCCAACATTCAGGTCCAGCAGGTAAAGGTCCGCTTCTTTGTGCCAGATGGGAGAGGTCCCATAATCGTGCATCACAAATACCAGGGTTTTGCCATCAGGAGAAATGCCTGGTAAGGAGATACTTTTACCCGTTTCCTGAGCGTTCAGTACGATCTCCACATGACCAAACAGGCCTGATTCCTGATCGAAAGACCTTCTGGCAAGATCATATTTTTGTTTCGTCAGGTCAAATGCGCCTTCAAACTGTTTGGTCCGGCAGTAGTATAGATAGTTGCCATCGGGCGACCAGCAGGGGAATGTTCCCATGTACTCAGTGCTGTCACTTTCCCCGATCTCCTTCATGGTGTTCCGGTCAGAATCAAAAATGAGCAGTTTGGAAGACCGGTCAAAAAATTCATTTCTTTTGCCCGGCAGCATGTGAATGACCTGAAGCACTTCATTGGATGAGAAAACCACATAATTTCCTTCAGGGTGCCAGGCTGGATAGACTGCATTGGCAATCATGTTTTCGGTTCTCAGATCTCGCCGGGTGATGTCCTCACCGTCAACAAAATAAGTGCCATTTAGTGAGCCGCGCACATGAATGAGAAATTCTTCAGGATTCTGGTTTAGAAAGGTGTGGCAATTCATACAGTTTCCTTCCAGAAGCTGGTTTTCAAAGACGCTTGACTCACTGAAATCCTCCAGGGACCGTTGAATAATCTTCATCCCGGACCAGGATTCATAGCCTGGGTATAACAGGCGATAACACAAATAGGGATCAATGGATTCATTGGATATGTGCATCGATATGGGATCGTAGTTGATTCGTTCACCGTTTTCGAGTTCTGCAGCGACTTCAAATTTTATGGATTTTCCTTTGTTCTCGGATAGCATTGCCCCCCATTTCTTTTGTGGAAAGCGGACTTTGCCATCCCTGGACTTAAGAACCAAAAACGCTTGCCCTGAAGAGGGAATGCACCGGATGGTGAAATGGATGCCTTCTTCCAGAATGGAAAAATTCATCGGTGCCATGTTATGAGGAATGGTAACCCCGGAATAATCAGGTTCTATTACCGGTTCTCTCTTTGTAACCAGAGCAGATGATTTTGGATCCGTATGGCAACCCGAGCCTGCGAATATGCCAATTAGAAGAATGATAATAGCCGGACGGATCCTTGATAAACGCATTCGGGCACTGCTTTGATGATAATTCATAAATTTAAGCAATAACCAGTGAATTATCGGAATCGTGTGCAGGAGGAGATGATCTGGAAATATCCGGACCGAATGATAATTTACACAACGCCTGATTGTAATGATCATATAATTTGACCAATATAATCAAATTGCTATCTTTATCACAATGAACAGAATCACAGGATACCTTATCACATCAATTAGAAAAAGATGAGGTTAAAGTTTATAATTCCAGGAAGATGAAAAAGTTATTATTTTTTGCAGCGTCACTTTTATTAGCATCAGTTCCAGGTGCGTATAGCCAGGAAAGTTCTCAGAATATCATCCAGCTTGAAAACGCCAAACCAGGGACCCGGGACTGGATGCTGACCAATACCTATATTGACCCGGATACCTGGTGGCGTTCGCCACGCATCGAGGGCTACTGTTCGGAGCCGAGTGTGCAGGCTGGCGATACGCTCAGGATCATGGTGAGCACAAATCCGGTGACCGAATTCAGCCTGGAGATATTCCGCACCGGCTACTATGGCGGCGACGGCGGGCGAAGCATGATGCGTATTGATTCGCTACAGGGCATGATCCAGCCCGATCCTCCCATCGGCGAAAACCGCCTGCGTGAATGCCAGTGGGAACCCTCGGTGGAATTTGTCATTCCCGACGACTGGGTAAGCGGTGTCTATCTCGGCAAATTGAGTGCCAGGACCTTACGGGATGTTTATCAGAGCAGGCTCACTGCCAACAAGGATGGCCTGCAGAGCTACGTCATCTTCATTGTGCGTGACGACCGACCCTGCGACCTGCTTTTCCAGTGCAGCGACCTGACCTGGCAAACTTACAACAGCTGGCCCGATGACCGGTGGTCCCTTTACCACGCTGACGAGGAGGTCTACAATCCCAATGGAAGAAAAAAATGGCTCACCGGGAAAAGAGGATGGGTTAGTTTTGACCGTCCCTACGCCAATTTCTGCCAGGATCACCTGGTGGACAGGCCTTCCTCAGTGGGTTCGGGCGAATTTCTTCTCTGGGAATTTCCCCTTTCCTACTGGATGGAGAAGGAAGGCTACGATGTTTCCTACATCTCGAATTTGGATGTGCACGTTCAGGGACTGGAGGGCTTAATTCGAGCGAAAGGCTTTATCTCAGTGGGGCATGACGAGTATTGGTCACAGAAAATGTATGACGATGTCAGCGCGGCCCGCGACGCCGGTCTCAACCTGGCCTTCCTGTGTGGAAATTCGGTTTGGGGGGAGGGGCCATTGCTGCCCTCCGCCCAGGGGCAGCCCAACCGGATTTTTCGCCTGAACAATTATTTCGTAGGTGAGGAGTTTGCCAGGCAGTTTGAGAAGCAGTCAGGAGGGAAGTCCGAAGTGGGAGCCGGACCAGATGCGGCGCTGCTCATGGGCGGACGCTTCCTCCCTGGCATGATCAATGGAAATCAAACTGGTGACTGGAATTGCCGCAATCACGATCACTGGCTCTATGAAGGCACAGGTATGAAAGAGGGCGATGTGATCAAAGGCATGATAGGTTGGGAATATCATGGCGACCCACATATGGATCATCCCGGAATGGAAATATTGGCTTACTCCCCAATAACTCTAAATAAAAAAGCCAAACCACCTCATGTAGCCACGATCTACAACGGACCAAAAGACAATGTGGTGTTTAATGCCGGAACCATCTGGTATGCGCAGCTGCTGTCCTCCCCTCCGGGCCACGTTTTGCCCGGCAATCCGCAAACCAAACCCCAGGGCCCGGATCCGCGCGTGCAACGCATGACCAAGAATGTGTTCGACCGCTTTATTGAATAAGATGCGGCAAAGCTCAACACTGACTATGAAGCCTTGCTCGTCCATATTGCTGATTGTCTGTTTGCTCATAGGGGTCCATGCGACCGATGCCTCTGCGAAAATGGGCGACCAGAAAGGACTGTATATTCTGCTGCTGGCCGACGAGAAAGATCATGGGCCGGCAGGCAATGGCCTGCACGATTATCCCCTGTGGCAGGAACGCTGGTTAGATTTGTTGAGCGGGGCCGAGGCTTTTGAAGGACAGGCTGGTATCCAGGTGGACAGGGCCTGGCACTGGCCAACTGATGAGCAGTTTCAACAGGCGAATCTGATTGTGGCCTACTGTTACCTGGAATGGACAGATGAACGACTGGATCAGGTCAGGAAATACCTGGAGAGAGGTGGTGGCCTGGTGTTGATACACTCGGCAAGCTGGACAAAACCACAACCCTCTCACAAGGTGGCCGAAGTTGTCGGTGTCGGAGGTTTTGAACTCTTCCGGCATGGCCCTGTAAAGCTGGACCTGGTCGCTCCGGAGCACCCCATTTGTGCCGGTCTGCCGTCAACGATCCTTCTTGACAACGACGAAACATACTGGCCGCCTACACCTCTCATGGAAAACGCCGTGGTGCTGGCCACATCCGTAGAGGAAAAAGGAGCCCGGGGAAGTACTCCCAGGGCTGCCCAACCCGCTTTTTGGTGCTATGAATTGGGGAAGGGCAGGGTATTTGGCTGTGTGCCCGGGCACAGTATGGAGACCTTTGAAAACCCGGACTTTCGAAAGCTGCTAATGCAGGGAATGAAATGGGCGTCAGGTAAAGATTAGATAAATCAGGTAAACCAGTGATACTATGAAAATACTGATCCGCTTTCACCAATGTCTTCAAAAACAAACAAGCATAATTAATTCTATGATGAAAGGCCATGTGAAAAGTCTCACCCTTGTCACATTAGTGCTTACACTCTACGCCTGCAGTACACCTCAAAAAGACCATTGGACTGAAGATTTTAAATATCAACCTGTATCCATGCGGCCAGGTTTGGAGGTGAATTATACCGATTCTTCAAGAACCGCATTCAATGTTCTGGCTCAGGATTATCGCTTGGTCGGATAATTGCAAAAGCCTCACTTATTGAAAGATGATCAAAACAAAGAATGGCTATGGATGGAAATGAAGAACACTGAAGGGAAGGTGACTGGGAACACGGAGGACGTTTGTCACGCAACCAAACAGATATTGATCTGGAATACTGGTGGCAAAACCTGATAGATGCTGATAAGATGGAAGAAATACTGGCTTCCTTAGAAAGTGCAACTGGCAATAAGAAGGATTTAATGAAACTAATGCTTGAAGACAGGTTCCGTAGGGAATTGAATATATGAATAAATGGTCAGGTATTTCCGGTTGAGAACGAGGCGGATAGCGGTTTCGTATCCATATTCGATGGAAAGACATTAGATGGTTGGACAGGTGATAAAGAATAATTGATATCACATATAAAGTCCGATGATTGGAGCATTATTATATGGGATATATTAAAACGATATTATAATTCTGACTAAATGCAAAAAAATATTGATCATGAAAGCCAGTAGAGGAACGAAGGCATTAAAAGATTGGAATAACTGGAAAAAACTCTGGATCCCGATATTAGGTTTCGCATCTCTGTTATGGTTTCTGATCAGGGTTATGCCCAAACCTTCCAGGGCAGCATATCCCTGCCAGCAGGCTGCTTTTCCAATTGCTTCGGCATTTGTATTGTGGGTGGCCGGCTTGATCCCTGCGGCTCTTTTGATCCGAAAAGCAAAAAGGAATCTGCATCAGGCCAGGTACCTACCTGGTCTTGCATTTATTCTTTTGGCGGTGATCTCCTCGGTAACCATCAGGTTTACTGTTTCCGGATCAGATATCTCCATTAAAGCAGGAAGCATTGCGGAACAGTTTATTCCAAGCGATGATCCGAATTCTCCAATAGGGACCGCCCGTGGCATATTCCCGGGCCGGGTGGCCTGGGTTCACGATCCGGATGCTACCTCGTGGGATGAAGTGAACGGACATTTCTTTGATGACGAAAATACCAGCCAGACTGTGGTCAGCAACATGGTGTCCCAGGCAATGGACGGATATACAGGAGCCACCTCAAACTGGGATGCCTGGGATGCCCTTTTTAAAAATTTCAATGAACGAATGGGCAAGGGATC
>CAZURA010000168.1:8927-11109 GCA_964622985.1 uncultured Bacteroides sp.
GTGGATTACCAGGAAGGTGAAAAAATTGCCATTAAGATCAATCTTAACGTCAGCAGCACACATGGTGAAATTACACATTTGAGGACCATAGCCTCTCCGCAACTTATCCTGGCAGTGCTTACCCAACTGGTGGAAAATGCCAGGGTTCCCGACTCATGCATCATTGTATATGACAATAGCAGGTTAATACCTGCAATGATCTATGACAGGTGCATTGAAGCATATCCTGGTCTCAGATTTATCGATAAAACCGGGGGAGAGGGACGGGAAATGTTTAAAACAGACAGCAGTGCGGTGATGGAATGGTCGGAAGACCTTGTGTTGGAACAGGGTGGGGGAAATCCAACTTTCCTGCCGGAATGTGTCAGTAAGGCGGATTACCTGATCAACATAGGGGTTTTGAAGGGACATACACTCACCGGTATCACGCTGTGTGCAAAAAACCATGTGGGTACCATCATCTCAAGCAATCCGGAGGAGCCGAAATTAAGCCCCCCGCGTGCGGCCGGATTTCATGCCTATGCTGCGGTACATGATTTTGAAGCACCCACCTGGGGCGTGGCCGGAAGGGAAATGGGCACCTATAATACACTGGTAGACCTGATGGGGCATAAATACCTGGGAGAAAATACAATGCTGTTTATCATTGACGGTTTGTATGCTTCAAAGCTTCAGCAAGCCAATGAATCAAAACCAAACCATTGGGTGTCTGAACCTTTCAATAATGACTGGACCTCCAGTATTTTCATCTCCCAGGATAATGTAGCCATTGAATCTGTTTGTCTTGATTTTCTCCGCTCAGAACCCACACAGATATACGTGTATGGTACCGTGGATAATTATCTGCATGAAGCAGCACTTGCCCACGATCCTCCTTCCGGCACCTATTATGATCCCGAAGGCGATGGCACCAGGCTGGGCAGTCTGGGTGTGCATGAGCACTGGAACAATGCAAGCGATAAACAATACAGCCGGAACCTGGGGACAGGTGAGGGAATCGAATTGCTGCCATTGGGAACGAAATATATAGGCAAATTAAGGCTCAGCGTTCCCCCAGGTACCTATGAGGACAGTGTAGTGGTGGATATACAGTCCGATGTTGAGGATGTGAATATCCATTATACGCTGGATGGTTCAAGCCCGGATCAGTCTTCCTCTGTGTATGCCGGGGGAATTACAATAAGTGATAACAGCGTGCTCAATGCCATCGCCTATAAGGATGGCTACGCCCCGAGCGCTATGATAAGCGGTTTGTATGTGATCACAAAATACATCGGTGAGTTAAGGCTCAGCGTCCCCCCCGGTACCTATGATGACAGCGTGGCAGTGGAAATTCTATCTGAAGTTGAGGATGTGAATATCCATTATACCCTGGACGCTGCAATCCCCGATCAATCTTCCACTGGCTATACAGAGAAAATTATCATAAGCACTAACAGTGTGTTAAATGCCATCGCGTATAAGGATGGCTACGTCCCAAGCTCTGTGGTGAGCGGGTCATATATTATCAGAAATACAACTGGTATACCACCCAACAGCCAAAATGGGGTCAGGGTGTATCCGACACTGGTCTCTGATGCCGTAAGTCTGCAGATATCCAATGATATAAGCGGTGACTGCAATGTCAGGATCTATGACTTTTCCGGGAAATTGCATCAATCATTGTCCCTTAGAAAAACGACCTTCACTACTTCGGAAAATATCGATTTGAGTGACTTGAAACCGGGAAGTTATGTGCTAATTGTCCAGCAGGGTGAATCCAGGAGTACGACAAAAATTGTAAAACAATAAGCCTGTTTCCGCCCCGGATCAATAATCAGTCATTGCTCCGGGCAGGACCAGTTTCAATTCATCGTGTGCTTCGTAAATGACTTTCAGCACACTCTTTTTTAGCCATTGCATCGGCTTCCTCTGCAGTCGGGGCGATACCCCATCCATAGTAGACTCCATTGGCCCGGTCGATGGCCAGTGCTCCAAATTTTATTTCTTCAGTAGGAAAACTATTTTGCGAGTATATAATCGTTTGGATGCTCCTGCTTGGAAGTATAGGATATCAGGCCGTATAAAAAATCATTCAATAAAATGCGCAGTGATTATATTATTGAGATATAATATATCACTGCACAACTAATTAACTAAAACATTACCATTAAGCCCTATGAAATTTCATATCAGCTTTTGA
>CAZURA010000169.1:0-11108 GCA_964622985.1 uncultured Bacteroides sp.
AAAGGAGTATCATATTCCGAGAAGAAAGGATTCATTTCTTTTTGATTTGTGGTATTGCAACTTGTGATCAAAAGGGATACAACAAGAATGGATGCAAAAAGCTTCTTCATGTGTTGAAAGATTGGTTAATAGGTTTTTAAATGCGATGCAAGATAGGATTTGAGTAGCTGAATCCGAATGACTTTTATATGCTTTGTGACATGAAAAAATGAAGGGCTGCCATGTCGAGTAGCAGCCCTTCGGCAGAAACCTAAAGATTTTGATAATGGTGAAATTGCCTACAGCCGGTCAGGCAGGAATCTAGATCTTGTCTGTGTCAACAATCCTTCCGAGAATATCGGCGTAAGGCATCATCAAATACTCTTTACCGTCGAATTCCAGTTCAGTTCCTGAAAAATTCTTGTAGAAGACCACATCACCTACGGAAATCTCAGGATCTTCGATCCCGCTGATTCCCAGCACCTTGGCAAATTGCGGTTTCTCCTTGGCGGTATCAGGAATGATGATCCCCGAAGCTGTTTTCTCTTCTGTAGCTTCAATCTCCAGAAGCACATGTTGATTAATTGGCTGTAACTCTTTCATTTTTAAATTGATTTTTAGGTTTACTAATCGAGTCGATCTCAATTTATCTTTAGTAACTGGTTGATGCGGTTCTTGTCAAAACCCACAATCATCTGTCCATTGATCTCTGTCTGGGGAACTCCCTGCTGACCACTTTTGCCCACCATGGTTTCTGCAGCTGCTGTATCGGCCGCCACATTCACCTCACGGTATGAGACCTGATGCTCGTTGAGATAAGTTTTCAGTGTGGTACACCACGAACATGTGGGCGAGCTATATACAGTGACCCTTGGTTTATTCTCCGATCCATCTGAAGCTACAGTGCCGATTTCACGACCCGACAGGATCGATCCATAGGTGGATTCGGTCTGGCACCCTTTAATGATATTGGTCACCTGACCACGGTTGAATATCACCAGACTGGGTGCTGTAGTCACCTGAAGACGTGTATGAATGTCACGTACCAGGCTCACATCAACTGTAAAGAGGTTGTGTTCTTCACCATTGTCAAGGGTGTTGATCCGGTTCAGTGCACATTCACTTTGCTCGGTTCCTCCTTTATAGATAAGCAGGAAAGATCTCTCCGGTTGGGAGATTCCTGCCTCCAGTTCAGCAAATGATTTTACAGCTATTGTACTCATTCCAAAATATCGATTTTGTTTACTTGCGCAAAGTAATCCGGAAAGGGTGAGATGATCAGTAACTTTTGTCACATAGGGGGGAATAATCGATCTTTCCTCTGGAAAGGGTGATCAAGCCATTTCTTTCCATCTGCTTCAACAACCTGGAAATGACCTCCCTGGAGCTGTTCATGACAAGGGCTACATCCTGGTGAGAGCCTTCAAAAAGTTTGGAACCTGTGTGGCGATAGCGATCCAGGAAAAACCTTTCAAGACGCTCATCTAATTTTAGGAAAGCGATGCTGTCCAGAGCATGTAGTAATTCATCATATTTCTTCTGTATGGAGCGCATTACATACTCTTTCCACGTCTGGAACTGGGTCATCCAGCTGTCAAGCAACTCCACAGGGATCAGGATGGCAGTGGTCTCCTCTTCCGCTATGGCCTTGACTCTGCTTCGGGTACGGTCCATGCAACAGATCAGGGATACGGTACACACCTCGCCCGGGAGGAGGTAATAGAGTAATAGTTCATTGCCCGTATCATCAGTTCGACACACTTTAATCAGCCCGGAAATCACAATGGGGAAAGACCTGATGAATTGGTCCTCCCGAATGAGTTCCGTTTGGGCTTCAAACTCCTTATAGGAACCGTTTTCACTGATGGCCTTCCTCAAATCCGATTCGAAAAATGGGAATCGATTTTTAACTATCTCCTCTACCATACAATTGTTTTTACGAAGGTAGAAAGAATGCTTAAATTAATAATGCTCACCGGTCTGAAGGTTGATATTAAGGTGGTTATCGGCCGGAGAAAGGTCATTGGAGAGGCCTTTGACCAGCTTTTTTCTGAAACTGATGATCAATCTGCCTTTCAGGTTGACTCCCTCCATGTTTATGGGAGGATCCCTGGGGATTTCGTCTCCGGAGTAGTGGTCAGAAATGGCATCTCCGATCTGGTAAGCTAACCGGTGCGCATCTTCCGGACGAAGATTCATCTCTATCAGAGTTTGCTCCGCAATACCCGACACTCCTTCCACTACATACTCCTTTGCATAAGATTGAAAATTATCCTGTACTGATGGAATCGACTGGATGTATCTGGTTTCAATGCTCAGACTATCTCCGGATAACTCAATCCTCCGGTAAGGGCAGGGGTAGGTAACCAGCGATCCTGTCTCTATGTCAAACAGAAATGATCCGTTATTCCATTGTTTATAAGTGATATCATTGGCATGATAATGACCTGTAAACACCGTATTAATCCCCAGGTCGGCCAATTGTCTGGATACTTTCTTATTTTCGCTGACGATGTATTCTCCGAAGTATTTCTTCTGGCCTTTATAGTGTTCCAGGACTCCGTGATGCATCAAGGCAACTTTTACCTTTTGGTCTGCTTCTTCTGTAAGAAGTATCTCTTCCAGCCATTTCAGGGTGGCCTCGTTAAATGCTCCGGCAGTATGAGAGTGACCCATCGAATCGTTGTAGGCATACAAACATGCATCCAGTCCAACGATCCACAAACCTTCTGTCGGTTCCGATATATAGCTGAGAGAGTTGGTATCCCGGTAAACAGCCTCATCGTATCCGAAAGCGCTATAGATTTCAGAAAATTGCTGAGGATTCACATTCTCCACCCGGATGGTGGTGTCACCGGAAAAAGCCCTGGCTTCGCCGTTGCTCACATCATGATTCCCCGGAACTACAAATACCTTTACACCTCGCTCTTCCAGCTCTGTCATATGTTGCGCGAACCCAAGATGTGACAATTTCGAACCGTCTTTGGTCAGGTCGCCGGGGACCAATACAAACTCCACATTGGCTTCCAGTGTGGCATCTATAACTTCGTTCAATAGTTCAGGGCTCTCTCGAAGCAGTTTTCTGTCATTGTTCAGATAGTCTTCAAAGGCTTCTCCTTCAATCCCCAGTGAGGGATCGTAATAGTGAGGATCACTGAAAACGATCATAGAAACCTGTAGATCAGCAGGGGCAGGTTTCTCCTCGGGCATACTGGTGCCGACCATGGCTAAGGAGAGGAGGCAGAGGTGTTTTGTAAGGAGTAGCAATTTGTGTCGAATTTAACGGTTATGGAGGTCTGGAGAGTTACTTAAAAGGTCTTTTGCTTCGGATTCGGCCCGGACCCTTTTCAAAGGGTGTGGATTTACGGCGCTGAAGCATTCGACCGTAAAACATGATGGCAATCCCGGCCAGGAACAGGCTGTATACCAGCCATGGGGGAAGATGGGTCAGAATATACCCCGCATTGAAAGCTATGGAGATGATCAGGCCTACAATAGCAATGACCAGTCCCGTCCTGTACCATTTCCGTGCACGGTCCTCCTCTCTCTGACCCGTTTCTGCCAGTAATACCCGCTCATCCACCACTCTGATAATTGCCTTGATCTCCTCCTCAGATAATCCTGATTGCGCCAGCTGTGATCTGATTTGCTGATAGCTCTCTCCATCCAGCTTTTGCTGTACCAACCTCTCGATAGTGCTTTCCGGTAAGTTCCCCATGCAACAAAATTAAAAAAAAGCCTCTATTCACTCATTCCTTTCAGATTCTCTTCAATGCGCTGTATGGATTCCACGAGGGAAGCCTCTGGTCTGATCACATTATAAATTCCCCAGAACAGGGGATCAAATTCAAAAATTTCATCTGAAAGTACCCGATGGGGATTCACCCTTTCCGAAGGGGCAATCCGCAAACGCTGTCCCGGAATCACATCTGTGATGGCCATCTCTAAGGAAATGCGATATTTGGCCCCCATCCATTGCCTGCGCTTACGAGCTTTCATCTCCACTTCACCACGTATCTGACTCAGGTAGTATTGCCCTTTCCATTCCCGGTAATCCACATGATATTTGGCCTGGGTGGGTTTAATCCGGATGCTGGGTGAACGGCTTACCACGAATAGTTCCGGTTCTTCCTGGATCAGCAACGGATTATATTCAAAATCTGCAGCCAGCAAGGCCATATTCTCATGGTCCAGATAGAGTTGACCACGAAATAGCATATATGGAATATTGCTTTTTTGCTGAAAACTGATCACATATACCAGCCTGTCCCTGTATGTCATCATATCGATGAATTTCAGATCATACTTCTCCATGAACTCAACATCCAGGAAATCGGGCCGGTTCTTAACCACATCCAGACTGAGTGAGGTAAAGATGCCCGATCTGAGTTTAATCAATAGGGTGTCTTTTGATGTTACATCGGTCACCTTTCTCCCCTTCCTGATCCGTACCTTGTCGCTTGTTGTGTATTTGTTGTAGGGCGTTTTTGCCACATCCAGCACAGCTTCTAAATAGGTGAGGCAATGCTCGTTTCGGGTAACCGACTCTCTATAAAAAGCGGTCATCGTGGAGTGGTCGTCCATATAGTTATCAGGGATCCGTGAGAGGGTTTCCATGAGTAGCTTTTTCGGATCGGCATACCTGATGATCACCTCCTGCAGTGGGATCATCTCTTTCTCCAGGAGAACGACTATCTCCTCATCAATCGGATAGATGACAGGCACAAACTCTCGTTTATATCCCATGTAAGAAATGATCAGCACAGGATCTGACAAGGATCCTGGGATTTTGAATGTAAATTCTCCATCCTGATTGCAGATGGAGCCCAGACTGGATCCGTCCAATCCTATGGTGGCATAAGCCAGCCCTTTTTTGGATCGACTATCCACTACAATTCCTTTCACCATGACCCGGTCTATCTCTTCATGAATCAGATTAGGAGGAGCTTCGTTTTCCTCATAGATCACAATGTTGCGATCGATCACTTTATAATTGAATTGCGGATTGCGAAAAAGTGAGTCCAGAGCATCTTTTAGCGGCAGACTGGAAGCGGACCATTGCACTCTCTTTTTTCCGGATATCAATCCTGCATCGAATGTGAAGTGGTAGCCCGTTTGGAAAGTAATTTCGTCAAGCACGTGGTTAATGGTCCTGTTCCTGGATGATACAGATACCTCAATATCAGGAAGTGCAGACTGTCCGGTCAGACTGGGGAAAAAAAACAGAGCAATGATACAAAAAGAGAGTGTCAGACCATAATGGTCAGACCCTTGTCCTCTTCCTGTATTTCCCATAAGCTCTCTTTAATTGGTGAGGTAATACACCTTATTTTGATGACTGACATTCAATCCAAATGCTGTCCCGATGGTTTCCAGAATGGCATCAATTGATTGCTCACTGTAGGAGGTGGTGATCTTTTTATCCTCCAAATCAACATCATCTGTATGAATTGATACATGGTATGACTCTTCCAGTTCCCTGAGCACTTCTGTCAGCTCCGCATCTACAAATTTAAAATCTTTTGTCTTCCATGAGATATAATTGGGATCTTCCTGATTCTTCTGGTTGAGGTTCTCACTCTGGGTGTGTCCCATTTCGCCAGGTTCCAGGGTAATGAATTGCCCGGTCTCCTCCACCGACATTTTGACTTTGCCTGATGTTACATACACCTCTACTTCCGGGGAATGTTTCGATTGTTTCACATTAAATGAAGTGCCAATTACCGAAATTACTACTTTTCCAGATCGCACGGTAAAGGGATGAACGGGGTCCGACATCACCTCGAAAAAAGCTTCTCCGGTCAGTTTGACATCCCTTCCCTGATTGAAGGAGGAGGGATATGTGATCTTCGCTCCTGCATTTAAATATACTCTGCTGCCATCGGGAAGATCTACAGTGTGGATCTCTGCATCAGCATAGGAGGTGTGTGTCGATTTGTGATCACTGTTTCGGATGAGACCGAAATAGAGAGCCGGTATCCCAACAGCCAGAATCAGAATGATGGTTGCAGCAATCCTGAGTGCAGGCAGCATGTTTCTTTTATCACCGGGGGGGATCTGATCTGCCAGTAAACCATCCTGATCAAGTCTGTTGTGCAATTGATCCCAGGCTTTCCCGGGGTTCCATCTCTTTCCGGATGGATTCTCCTCAAAATATGTCCAGCTCTTCTCCATTTTTTTTAATTCAGATAGTTGTTTTTGATCGCTTTCAGCATGTTTCCTGAATGCAATCTCCTCTTTCATATTCATCTCACCGGCCAGGAACCGGGCCATCTGTATGTCTTTATTCTTGCTCATACTTTTCTAAACTTCTTCGCAATGCTTTCAGCGCTTTACCCATATTTGCCTCCACTGTTTTCACCGAAATGGAAAGCTTGTCGGCTATTTCCTTGTACTTCAATCCCTCCTGCCGGTTCAGGCGAAATATCTCTCTGGTTCGTTCCGGCAACTCTTTCAGAGTACTTGATATCAACTCCGATACTTCATTCAGCTGCAGGAGCTGGGCAGGATCTGGAGTCAGGGGATCGTTCTCAATGGAAACTCCCTCCTCCAGAAAATACTCCCGCCGCATTTTCCGGAGGAACATCATAGATTGGTTGTAGACCGATCGGTAGAGATAACTCTGTATACTCCGGTTAATCCTTAGGTTCTCCCTGTTTTTCCAAATATTGTAGAACACATCCTGAACTACCTCTTCGGCAACTTCGCCCTGATTTACCAGGCTTTCAGCATAACTGCAGAGTCCGGAATAGAACCGGTGAAAGATATTCTCGAAGGCATCAATATCCCCCTTTCGGATCTTTCTTATCAGTTGTTGCTCTTTCAGGACCATAATTCAGTGTAAAAAGCGCTGTCTAGATGTGGTATTTACGGGGATGGTAAAGTTACACAATTCTTAACGACAGCGCTTTGAGCTATATAATAGATGCTATTGCATTATCCGTTCCTCCTCAGGAATCTCCGGTTCAGCCTTCTAATTGCACTTTCAATGGATTGATCCGGTTCAATCAGGTTATATCCAGCCCAGAAATCCTGGTCGAAGAAAACATAGACCTTTTCACCCATCACATCGCTTCTCTTAAACCTCTCTTTGGCTGCGAACTTTTCAATTCCCTCATAGGTTCGGTCCGTAATGGCAATCTCTGACATGGTAGAAAAGGTTGAGTTGAAAAGTTTCTTCTTCCAGTTCACCTTGAACCTAACCTCTGCACGAGCATAGCTGAAATACCAACGGTTATCTTCGATGGTATACTTGGCCCTGTATGCGGCCTTCTCGGGAATGATGGACATCCCCATCGGTTTCCTTTGAATGAACATTCTGGCAGCTTCTTCCTTGTTCTCTGTATTCATCTCAAATTCGGCCTCTGTGATAGCCAGGTTATCCATATCCACATAAAGCTTTCCTTTGTAATAGGGATCGGTTATGTAAGACCTCTGATCGAATGAGATCACATAGTGCAGCCTGTCGTTAAGGGAAATGATATCGCTAAGCACAAATTCATATATTTCACTATACTCATTTGTAAGCAGGATATACGGATTCTTAACTACGTCCAGCAGCATGGAAGTATTTGGGCCTCCCTGTAACTTAAACAAAACGGTGTCCATCTTCTCAACATCGGCACTCTTCCTTCCTTTAAACAGCTTCACCTGGTCGATTTGAAACTCATTGGAATAGGCAGCTTTGAATATATCCACCACCGCTTCGGAAATGGAAACATAGCCTCTGCCTCTCTGTATGGTCTCCCGATAGAATCCTCTCATCATCATGGGATCCGTACTGTAGTTGCCCCGAATGTTTCTCATGGCATCTATGATCAGGTGCAGGGCATCCTGGGGCCTTACAGTGATCTCCTTTAATTGTACAGATTTAGGTTCCAGCTCAACATCCAGGGTGTTTTCACCCTCGAAACTGTTGAGTGGTATGGTTCTGTTGCTATATCCGATATATGAGATCTTTAATTCTGAAACTTCTGTATCCACAGGGATCTTGATAATAAATTCTCCATCCAAATTTGAAACGGTGGCTGCATTGCTTCCCACAGCTTCAATGGTCGCAAATGGCAGGGTTCGTGAGGTTTGTCCATCAACAATTCGTCCATAATAGGATCTGAAGTTGAGGGTGTCAGATATTTCATCGCCTCCGTTGGTGAGAGCGTATGCTGAAGTGCTGAGGAAAATGATCAGGATCATTAACCAGAATCCTCTTTTTGATAGTGAAGTATTCATTTTATTATGTTTTTTTGGGTTTAATACACACTCTTTACTAGTAAGATGCATAACTCTTCATTTACCCTATGGCCCTGGCATAGATTTTGCGTTTATACCCATCTAAGAGGTAAGGTTTTTAATTGAGAATCTAAATGATAAGGCGATGAAGAAGATAATAATCCCCTTGATGATCATATCACTCGTGATGCTATCCGGATGCGGAGTCTCGGTAAGGGTATTTTCAGATATGGATCAGGAAGGCAGTTTTGAGAAATACACCAGCTATAGTTTCATGGATTTTACAGATGGCAATAAAAAGACCATTCCTGGAATGGAGCTGGAAAGGATCCGGGTTGCTATGGCCAGAGAACTGGAGAAGAGAGGGCTTCAGTTTGTAGAGGAAAATGGAGATGTTTCTGTAAAGGTTACTGTGTATCACCGTGAAGCCACGGAAGGTTATTGGGGTCACCCCTGGAGGCACAATGTTATGCAACGTGCTATTGCAGTCGATATGTATGATAACCAGACCATGAAACATATCTGGCATTGTGCTGCCGTTGGAGAGCTGGTTTATGATCCGGAAGAAAGGGCTGAGAAGCTTCCTCAGGTAACTGCCAAAATATTTGAAAAGTATCCTGTTCAGCCGGTTGAGGAGATCTGATCTTGGCAGAGGGACCTAACGGGTGTAATTTGCGAAGTAGTCCAGTAGAGTGAGGCCATCATCGGTTTCATAGTAGAGTGAGATGGACCTGAAGTCGGCACCTACAGTACCCTTCCCATTAAAACTCATTTCAGAAATCGCCTGGTTGATTATTCTCAGGGTATCCTGGTCCAGTTCAGTAAAGATGAACTCATTTTCCCCTTTGTTATGAAAATTACTTATGATGTAGAGATCCTCCGAGTTTTTTACCTGATCAATCTCTACCAGGTATTTTCTTACACCTGAATGAGCCGAAGATTCCTGACATGAATATACTCCGGTAATATCACTGGGAGCGATCTGTTCACCATTTCTCTCACAGGAGCAAATAAGCAAAATGAATGCCATTCCCAACACCCAGATTCTATTGAACTTCTTCACCCGCTTCATATAGTTTGGTTTCAACCAGGTTTCCATACTCATCATATGCCCGGGCCTCTCCATGGCGTTTGCCATTTTGAAATGGGATGGTCGTCATGGTATTTCCCGATTCATAATAGGTAGTCCATATCCCCATTTTCTTATCCTGTGAATAGTGGCCTCTGTTTTTGATGTTACCGGAAGGATAAAACATGTTAAATTCACCGGTAGCCCACCCATCTTTGTACATTCCGGTCTGCTTAATGTTTCCATTTTTATGGTAAATGATCCACTCTCCATCAAGCTTCTTCTGATTATACTGACCCTCTGTATAGATTTCACCCGAAGGATAAAAAGAGCTCCATATCCCTTTACGCTCCCCAATCTCATAGATACCTGATTCCATGATTACGGGAAGTGAGTCAGCACCTGCCAGATCGAAATACTTGATCCACTTGCCATCTATCCTGTCATTCGTGTAGGTACAATGGATCATGGGATTACCTGAGGGATAAAAACCGAAGTAAGGTCCTGTCAAAGACCCCATCTCATACTGGCATATTTTCTGCAAACAGCCATCCTCATACTCTTTATAATATGTCCTGAATTCTCCATGGTATGCACCATCCACCTTTTGGGAACGCTCTCTGATCTTTCCGTTTTCATAGAAGATCTCCTGAGCCCCATGCTCTTTTCCTACGTGAAACGTCTTGGTGAATCGTTTTATGCCCTGGATGAACCATGCTTCAAGCTTACCATGCCTGACTCCTGTTATGAACGAACCCTTTTCACTGATCTTCCCGTTGGAATGATAGATGATCACCTCTCCGTTGAGCTGGTCATTTTGATATTCAGCCTCCTGGTAAAGATTGCCATCGGGAAAATAGTACAACAGTTTACCATGCAAAGCTCCGTTTTCATAGGGAAGGTGTTGCCTGATGGCTCCGTCTTCGTAATAGTCATACCAGGTACCCACCATGGCCCCGTCTCTGTACAATCCTTCCTGCCAAAGCTTACCATCTGTAAAATAGATCCGGTATGGACCCTGTCTGATCGTATCACTTCCCTGGACCGTAAACGTATAGGTTTCCCTGATTCTCGATTCTCCACTATCCCAGTACGAGGTATAGGTCTCCTGGGAGAAGAGAAACACCCTCTGCAAGAGAAGTACCCCTATAATAAGGTGATAATTATTCATTCAATGGTCAATAGGATCTGTGCACCCTCGATAGGAGCCCGGTTACCGTAATCCATCAGAAATGCCAGGGCATATGTTCCGGATACCGGGTTTTCTGGTAAGGTCAGAACTACCTTTCTCTCCTGATCCGGATAAACGGATACTGTAGTGGGATTATACTGTTTTTCTTCTGCTGTTTCCAGATTGGCAAGAGCCAAAAAAACTTTTGCATCCAATACTTTATCTCCGGTATTGGTAAGGGTTGCCTCAAAACTTCTGAATGGCTGCCTCGATTGTGAGACCTCTTTCAATCCTGAAACATGTCCTTTGTAGTTTTGATTTGATCTTGAACTTTGTTTGACCAGGACTACAATCCGCGGAACAATAACCACACCGGTAGTGAGCTGTTTATCAGCGTCAGTGGAAGTCTGTTCTCTGACTACCTCAACATGCACCATGCCCCATCGAGTCCTGAAACCAGTACGGGGAACTGTTATGATCAGTTCCACCTCCGCAGATTCATTTGGATTTAACTCTACCAAAGAGGGATTTATGGTCAGCCAGTCGGCCAGGGATCGTTCAGTCGATCCAGCCTCGACTGCGTTTTTTGTGCCATTGATACCGATTAAATAATCGGCCAGATTCAGTCCAAACTTCTGTCTTTCGTTGCTATGGTTTCTC
>CAZURA010000170.1:0-10950 GCA_964622985.1 uncultured Bacteroides sp.
TAAAAGTGGATCCCGGTTCGGTGCTCTCTCCGATGGCAAAGTTGTAATTCTCCCTGTAGCTGCCATCCTTTTCCAGGGCCAGGTTGGCAATAGCTCTGACCTTACCGCTCGCCACTTCCATCAATACCACAGTGCCATGATCAGCACCGTGCCTTAGCAGTTGGGTATGAAGTGCATTCTCGGCCACGTCCTGAAGGTCCACATCGATGGAAGTGATCAGGTCATATCCGTCCTTGGGCTCTATTTCATTGGCATCATTAATGGGCATCCAGATATCTCCCCGAATCTTTCTCATGAGCCGGTAGCCTTCCACCCCTTTCAGCTCCATGTCGTAGGCACCCTCCAAACCGACCACACTACGGAGGTCGCCGCTCATGGTGTACCCGACCGTGCGAGCTGCCAGCATTCCATAAGGTCTGACTCTCTTGTTCTGCTGCACATAAATCACACCTCCCTTGTACCTGCCCAGATTATAGATGGGGAATTGCTTTACCTGTTGCAACTGGGTATAACTCACATTACGTTTAACCAGGAAATAGCGGTTTCCTCTTTCCTGGGCCCTGACCAGCTCACGTTTGTAGGTGGACCAGTGCCTGTCCTTGAACAAGCTGGAGAGTGACTTTGCCAGTTCATCCACCCCGCCGTCAAATATCTCCCGGGTAAAAGATTCCGACCTGAAGTCCATTCTGATCTCATAGTAAGGAACAGAAACAGCCAGGAGTCGGCCGTCGACCGAGTAGATGTTGCCCCGGTTGGACTCAATCACCTTATGACGGATGGAGCTGTTCTCTTCCTGTGCCCAGCTCTCCTTCTCAAAAATCTGGAGATGAAGCGCTTTCCCCAGAATGAGCAGTCCAATAAGCAACATTCCCAGATACACCAGGGAGGTCCGTACCAATATGTCTCTTTTCAATGACATGTTACTCCTCAGTATCAATTAGCTTTTTGGGAGGTTCCAGGTTCTCTTCCAGTCCCAGTTCATAACGCTTTACCAGCCGAACCACTTCCGACTGCCTGCTAATCCTTACCAGGTCGGACGAAATGGTAATGGACTTCGCTCTCATCTCTTTCACGTCACTCTGTAACCGGTTAAGGTGGATTACCTTTTTTTCGGCATGATTCCGATTGGCAATGGAGAAAAATGCAATTCCTACCAGAAGTACAATAAATCTGGATTGCTTCAATACCGCCTTCCGTGTAAGGACATTTCCATCCACCAGGTCGCGAAATGAAAGACTTTTATCCTTCTCCTCAATAGAGGGATCAAATTCTATATTTCGTTTCTCCTTGACCATCAATTGATCTTTTCTGCTATTCTCAATTTGGCACTCCTGGCACGGTTGTTTTCTTCAATTTCTGCTAGCGATGGGGTAATGACATTGCGATTTACCAGCTTCCAGGGCGATTGTATGTTTCCATAGAAGTCTTTGTTTATCTCCCCTTCCAGGTTCCCCGACCGCATGAAGTTCTTAACCAGGCGATCCTCGATGGAGTGGTAAGTGATGACCACCAATCGTCCTCCCGGTCCCAGGCAATCCACAGTCTGCAGCAACACTTCCCTGAGTGCTTCCATTTCCCGGTTTACCTCAATCCGCAAAGACTGGTATACCTTCGCAAGGAACTTACTGGGTTTCCCTTTTGGGATAAATCGAAGCAATGTTTCTTCCAGCTCCCCGGTGGTTTCCAGAGGCCTTTTTTGCCTGACCTCCACAATCGCTTTAGCTATGGCTTTTGCATGGGTTAATTCGCCATAAGTCCTGAACATGTAAGTGAGATCATCCTTCGTAGATTCATTCAATACCTGAGATGCAGTCCGGCCACTGCGTACATCCATGCGCATATCGAGCGTTGCATCTGTTTTGAATGAAAATCCCCGTTCAGGACGGTCGATTTGATGAGAAGAGATACCAAGGTCTGCCAATATTCCATCCACACTCTCTACGGCATAGTATCTCAGGTAATTTCTTAAATATCTAAAGTTTGCCCCAACAAAGATGATTCGCTTATCATCCGGAACATTGGCTTCTGCATCCTTATCCTGATCAAAAGCTATCAGCTTACCATTTTTCCCCAACTTTTTAAGAACTTCGAGAGAGTGCCCCCCTCCTCCAAAGGTCAGATCCACATACCTGCCCTTTGGTTTTATATTTAGTCCGTCAATGCTTTCATGCAACAATACTGGCTTATGATAGCCCATTACGTATCTGGTTCGTCAAATGATCTACCCAATATTTTCTCTGCCATGGCCGCAAAATCATCATCGGCCACACTTACCCTGCCATACTGATCGGAGGCCCAGATCTCTATCTTACCCGATTGTCCCGCCAGCACCACTTCATCCGTAATGTTGGCATATTCCAGCAATCGCTTTGGTATCAGCATCCTGTTATTCGCATCCAGTGCCACTTCCGCAGTTCCGGAAAAAAACATTCTCAGGAAACGTGCATGTTCCTTGTTGTAAGGATTGGTCCTGGCTCTGATCATTTTATTCTGTTTTTCCCACTCCTCCATGGGATACATAATCAGGCAGCTTTCAAACACATCCCTTTTGAGCACAAATCCATCCTGTACAGCCTCCCTGATCTGCTTTTTAAAAGCAGCTGGGAATGAGAGCCGTCCTTTCGAATCAAGCCTAACGGTATAGTCTCCGATCAAGGTTATCATAGGGCCTGCAGCAGGTTTGATCGTAAAAATAGTACTTTTTCACCACTTTGTGCCATTTCATCCCACTTTTTCCCACTTTGTTAATAACTTATCTTTTAATATTTTTGTGCTTGCATTGGTTTCATGTATGGACCAATTGCCTGTGCCGATGGACGAAGCCACTCATAAGAAAACATTTAAACCCATTAATATCAGGGACTTATTCGTTGAGAAGAATGCGTCAGTTGCCAGATGGATCCCAGGATTTGTTTTCCGCTTTCTTTCACGTATTCTTCGTATCGACTTCATGAATGATATCCTATATCATCATGGGTATAAGAAGAATGTCGATTTTGCCCGGGCATCCATTGAGGCTTTCAACGTAACTCTGGAGGTTCATGGAAGGGAACACCTATCCGGGGAAGGACGGCATATTTTTGTCTCCAACCATCCCCTGGGCGGATTTGACGGAATGATGATTATCAGTGAGTTAAGCAGAACTTATCCGAATCTGAAAGTGCTGGTTAACGATCTGCTGATGAGCATGAAGAATATGGATGGGATCTTTGTTCCCATCAATAAACACGGGGTCCAGGCCATGGATAATGTGCGACGGATCAATGCTATCTTCGAATCGGATGAGCAGGTCATGTCGTTCCCGGCAGGTCTGGTATCACGCAGAATCAAAGGAGTGATCCAGGACAGGGAGTGGCAAAAGAACTTCATTTCCAAAGCCCGTCAATCCAAACGGAATGTGGTCCCCATTCATGTCTCCGGAAGGAATTCAAATTTCTTCTACAACGTGGCAAACGTCAGGAAGTTCCTGGGAATCAAGGCGAATCTGGAAATGTTTTTTCTGCCCAATGAGAGCTATAAACACCGAAACAAACATTTTGTGATCACCTTTGGAAAACCGATACCCTGGGAGATCCTTGACAGGCGCCATACTCCTTCAGTCTGGGCAAGACTGATAAGAGAACATGCCTATTCGCTGGCCGGGAATCCCGGAAATGAGTTTAGCCCCCAATAATCTAAATCGGACTATCATGCAAATGAAAGAGATCATACCCCCCGTTCCTCTGGAAGCTCTGGCCGATGAGCTAAATAAGGACACATTCATCAGAAAAACCAACAAGGCAGGGAACAAAATCTATATCGTCAATGCGAAAAACGCACCTAACGTGATGCGGGAAATTGGCCGGCTAAGAGAACTGTCATTTCGCAATGCGGGAGGAGGTACAGGGTTGGAATGTGATCTGGATGAGTACGATACAGGAGAAGACATGTATCAGCAACTGGTCGTCTGGGATCCTGACGAAAAAGCGATCCTCGGAGGATACAGGTTCAACATCTGCGAACCCAGTTCATGCATAAAGAATGGACAAGTCAAGCTGGCCACTTCCAAGTTATTCGATTTCTCAAAGCACTTTATCAGCGATTATCTCCCTCGTATGATCGAATTGGGTCGTTCATTTGTGCAACCCAAATATCAGTCCACTGCCCTGAGACGAAAAGGCATCTATGCGCTGGATAATTTATGGGACGGACTGGGAACCCTGGTCCTCGATTACCCCGGGAAAAAATATATGTTCGGTAAGGTCACCATGTACCTTCATTACCACCAGATGGCCAGGGATATGATCCTCTTTTTCCTAAACAAACATTTCCCTGATCGTGAAGGGCTGGTTACTCCCAAAGAATCCCTGAAAATGGCCACTGATAAGGCTAAATTGACTGCCATTTTTACCGGACAGGATTATGAAGAGGATTATAAGATCCTCTCCAAGGAGGTGAGGGCCTGTGGTGAGAATATACCGCCGTTAATCAATGCTTATATGAACCTTTCCCCATCCATGAAGACCTTTGGGACTGTCCTGAATAAAACGTTCGGGGATGTGGAGGAAACCGGGATTATGATTACCATCAATGACCTTTACAAAGCTAAGGTGGAGCGACACGTATTGAACTATGTTCCCAAAGCATTACAGAAGATTAAAAGCATAAGGAGAAGGGACCTGAAGATTCAGCGACTGGTGAGAAGGTTCACTTTTAATAAGCGCGGGAATTGATCCCATGAATGTAGTTTAAGAAAGCAGTGCTCACTACCTTATTCCCCCCCGGGGTGGGATAATCGCCAGTAAAGTACCAGTCACCCCGGTCGTCCGGAACTGCTCGATGCAGATTTTCAATACTCTGATAGACAATCTTGACTTCTGCATTCACATCGGCATCGGTCAGCATTTCAGCAATCTTATCACTCACCTGGATAGCAGTAAAGGGCTTGTAAATATCTTTCACATAGTTGACATACTCCTCTTTTGGAAGATCTTTCTGCATGGAGCATTTCTTATACACCTCATTGATCACATGCTCCATCTCGTTCTCTTTAAGCAATGCGATAGCTGCCTGGAAAGCAGTAAAATCACCCAGTTTGGCCATGTCGATCCCATAGCAATCGGGATAGCGGATCTGAGGTGAAGAAGAGACCACAACGATCCGTTTGGGACCCAGTCGATCCAATATCTTTATAATGCTCTGTTTCAGTGTTGTTCCTCTTACAATGCTGTCATCAATGATCACCAGGTTATCCACACCGGGCCTGATAGTACCATAGGTGATGTCGTAGACATGACTTACCATGTCTTTTCGTCCTTTATCCTGGGATATAAAAGTGCGTAATTTCAGATCCTTGATAGCCACTTTCTCAATGCGGGCACGCTGGGACATGATCTCAAGCACCTCCTCCTGGTTACATTGACCATCGAACTTTTTGATCTTTTCCCACTTCGACTTCACCATATAGTCTTCCACTCCCTGCACCATCCCGTAGAAAGCCGATTCAGCGGTGTTTGGGATGAAGGAGAAGACTGTATTCTCCACTTCATAATCAATGGCCTTTAGTATATCAGGGACCAGCAGGTTGCCCAGTTCTTTGCGCTCCCGGTAGATCTCCCTGTCGCTTCCCCTGGAAAAGTAGATACGTTCGAACGAACATGACCTCTTCTCCTCCTTTTCACGAATCTGCTCAATGGATAGTTCGCCTGACTTCTTCACCAGCAGTGCATGGCCCGGAGGTATTTCCTTCACCGCATCGAATTTCACATTCATGGCGGTCTGAATAGCCGGTCTTTCTGAAGTAACGATGACGATCTCATCATCATGGTAATAAAAAGCGGGTCGGATTCCCCAGGGGTCACGGATAGCGAAGAGGTCCCCGTGTCCCAACATGCCGGCCACTGTATATCCGCCATCCCAACGTTTACTGGCTTCTTCCAGGATCTTCCCCACGTTCATTCGCTTACCAATAAGGTCGGTGATATCCCTGTTTGTATACCCTTCGGATTTGAATTGGTCGAAAAGCTGCTGGTTCTCATTATCCAGGAAGTGCCCCACCTTTTCCAGCATGGTCACCGTATCGGAATACTCTTTGGGATATTGACCTAAATCCACCAGGAGATCAAACAGCTCATCCACATTGGTGAGATTGAAATTCCCGGCCATCACCAGGTTTCTGGTGCGCCAGTTATTCTCCCGCATGACCGGGTGCAGATTGGATGGGTTGTTGGCGCCAAATGTCCCGTACCTGAGATGACCCAGGTAGGCCTCTGCCACAAAAGGAAGGTTATTCTTAGACCAGTTGGGATCACGCAATGCTTCAGGATGATCACGTTCAGCCTTACTGAAATTCCCGTAAATCTGTTTGAAGATCTCATTGATGGCTGAAGATCCCGTCTCCCTGTAGCGGCTGAAGTACTTTTTCCCGGGCGGAGTGTCAAGTTTCAGGCTTACGACACCAGCTCCGTCCTGCCCCCTGTTCCGCTGCTTCTCCATGAGCAGGTAGAGCTTTTCCAGCCCGTACCGCCAGGATCCATAGGTGAGTTGGTAATGCTCCAGGGGTTTAAGTAACCGAATCAGAGCAATACCACATTTATGTTTAATTTCGTCGGTCATGGATCATAGGATCTGCTATTCCTTATTTTTCAAATGGATATCATCCTCCACAATAATAGGATTGGGGAAGTTTTTGCGAATCCTGTCATATAATTTCAAAGCTTCACTCCTGGTCCTGCAATCTCCCACATACACTTTAAAGAACGGCTCATCATAACGATTATACGCATCTATTCCCGGATAAAGTGTCAGAAACCTGGCCTTGAGACGCTGTTGCTCCTCCTTGGCTCCCAGTCCACTTTCAGAATAGATCCTAATGCGATACCCCGGAACTCCTGTTCCCTCCTTGCTATTCCTCTCCAACAGCTTGTAATAGTTGGCCGTTAGCAAACTGTCCACCTCGATGCTCACCTGGCCCTCCACCTCATGTCCCTGAAGCTGTTTCAGGAGATCTCCCTCCGAATTGGAGCGACGATCCGACTGAGCCTGAACTACTGCACAGGTCATCGTAAAACAAAAAATCATCAGGAAATAATGTCTCATTCTTTGTATTTGAGCAACAAAATTAATCAAATTTGGATTCTCTCTGTGAGTAGAAATGATAATTTGATTATTTTCACCCCATGCAGCAGAATTCAGGAAAGCGATTGAGAAGGAGAGAGGTGGCGGCCGGACTGATTATCATCCTGGTAGTATTCAGCTACATCACCTCATTGTTGTTGGATTTCAATTTTGTAAGTCCCTATGCCAGCTTACAGGAGGACCTTGCCTATTTTTCAGACCATATCCAGAATCAGAGAATCAGCTCCTGGTCATGGTTGGGAACAGGTCTGATTACTTTTTCAGCTGTTCCATTTTTCCTACTGGCACTTCACAAAAGGCTCCGAAGGCTGCACTATATTAATGCCATTTTTATACTGGGAGCCTCGGCGGGATTCGTGCTGATGGGTATCAAAGGACTTGGACTGCACCAAAACATGGTTCAGGAGCTATCAGTGGGCTTGCTTCAAGCTGACGAGCAGGTCAAATATACTCTTCTTGACCAGTTTAAGGAAGAACAACTATTCAGGCGTATGGGCAGCACCGCTGTGGGACTGTTTGCCATTGGACTTAGTTTTTTCAGGTTCAGGCTGGAGAGGTTTCCCATTTTTTCCACCATATTATTGTTATTATCGGGACCGACCCTGATCTTCTTTAACTGGTATGATCCTGATCATCTGATACGGACCGGAGCCATGGCGGGCATTATGATTGGTGTGGCAGTATTCTGTGTAAGGTTGATTAATAAAGGGCTGACCAACTGAACGGATTACCCGCCCATGGCCTCAGATAGTTCATCAGTCACATTCAAATTATGTGAGACCGCCTGAATATCATCATCATCTTCGAACTCTTCGACGATTTTCATGATCTGAACAGCCTGTTCCGTGGAAAGGTCTACTGCATCATTGGGAATTCGCTGAAGTTCAGCACTGTCAGGTTCCAATCCCATCTCCTGCAGTTTTTTCTGGACCTGATGAAACTCTTCCATGGGCGTGGTGATCATGAAGGTATCTTCACTCAACTCCACTTCCTCCACACCGGCATCGATCAATTCCAGCTCAAACTCATCAGGATCCAGGTCTCCTTTGGGAAGGCTGATGATCCCTTTCCTCTCAAACATGTAACTGAGCGATCCATTGGTTCCCAGATTCCCTCCCCGCTTATTAAATATGGCCCTTACATTACTCACAGTGCGGTTCCTGTTGTCGGTAAGGCAATCGACAAATATACCTATCCCGTGGGGCAACATCCCTTCGAAAGTAAGCTCCAGAAAAGAGGAGCTGTCCTTATTGGCTTTGGAAATGGCCCGCTGAATGGTGTCTTTGGGCATGTTCATTCCTTTAGCATTCTGAACTGCTGCACGCAGACGCGGATTGGTTTCGGGATCGGTTCCGCCTTCACTGGCCGCAACGGTGATCTCTTTAATCAGTTTGGTGAATAGTTTTCCCCGCTTAGCGTCATTTGCGCCCTTTTTGCGCTTGATAGTTGACCATTTACTGTGTCCTGACATAGTTATTCTGCAATAATCAACTGCAAAATTAACAAAATGTCGGCGTTATAAAAAGTGATCAGCGCCGGAGGACCTGAACACCTCCAAAGACCACATCCACTTTGATGTCAATAGCCGCTGAGTCGGGTGACCAGGAGTCACTTTGGTAAATGGCGTTTCCAAAAACAGCCGTATTCCCGTCGGGAAGTTCTGCACCGGCAAATACTGCATCAGCTTTTATCCTGACCGGTTTGTCAGCAGGAATGATGATTTGCGTACCTCCAAAAACGGTGCTCACCTTGGCACGAAAATCGCCCTGACTCAGGTCCACATTTGTGAAGTCATATACCCCTTTGCCAAACAATACTGTGTATTCTTTACCCGATTCAGGGTTGTCAAATACCCGTTCATTGAAGATGGTCTCTTCGGGTTCGAAATGGTGTGGAGAGATCCAGAATCGACCAAATAAGATCTTGATTCCAAGCAGTACCAGAAATATCCCAATCACCACTTTAAATACCGGAAAGTCTATTTGAAAAACCACCTTAATTATGAGTGCAATACCCAACATGAGTAAAAAAGCACCCCAGAATAATCCAGCTCCCATTTTCATAAGTTTAAATATTTACTATTGACTAGGCTATCTTCTGCAATATTAAGATGCAGATGTGTCCCTTAGAACAACAAATCGGCGAACGGGTCTGATTAATCGGTGAATGGGGTTTTTTTACATTACCTTTGCAGCCCATGTTGTCAAGAAAGCTATATATTGAAACTTACGGCTGCCAAATGAATGTGGTAGACAGCGAGGTGGTGGCATCCATACTCCAGCAGCACAATTTTCAGTTGACCGAAGAGATTTCTGAAGCTGATCTGGTGCTGATCAACACCTGTTCCATCCGGGACAATGCCGAACAACGTATCTGGTCAAGACTGAGAGACTTCAGGCAGATCAAACGGGAGAATGACCAGGTCTCGGTGGGGATCATCGGGTGTATGGCTGAACGGCTAAAGGAGAAACTGTTGGAAGAGGAGGAGGTGGTTGATCTGGTAGTGGGTCCCGATGCCTACCGTGAACTACCTGCCTTGCTTGAGGAGGTGGAACAGGGTCAGAAAGGAATCAATACCCTGCTCTCCATGGAAGAGACCTATGGAGATATTCGTCCGGTTCGGATGGATAAAAACCATGTCACTTCGTTTGTGGCCATTATGAGGGGGTGCAACAATTTCTGTGCATATTGCGTGGTTCCCGGAACCCGTGGAAGAGAGCGCAGCAGGGATCCGGAAACCATCATCAAGGAAACCAGAGGATTGGTAGAAAAGGGATACCGGGAGGTGACCCTGCTGGGACAAAATGTGAATTCTTTCCGTTGGGAAGAAGGGAAAGAGATCGTGACTTTTGAAAAACTGTTGGAGCGTGTGGCTCAAATCTATCCCCTCCTGAGGATCAGGTTTGCCACCTCTCATCCCAAAGATATATCAGATGAACTGCTTGAGGTAATGGCCCGATATCCCAATCTCTGCAAATCCATTCACTTGCCAGTTCAATCGGGCAGCTCCGCCGTACTAAAACGAATGAAACGAAAGTATACCCGGGAGCATTATTTGGATCGTATCGATGCCATTCGAAAATACCTGCCGGGTGCTTCCATATCCACTGATATTATTGCCGGTTTCTGCGGAGAGTCTGAAGAGGAACACCGTCAGACCCTCAGCCTGATGAATGCTGTGGGATACGATTTTTCTTACATGTTCAAGTACAGTGAGCGTCCCGATACATTCGCAGCCACCAGATACAAAGATGATATTCCGGAAGAGGTTAAGACCAGGCGGTTGAATGAAATTATCGAACTGCAAATGAAGCTTTCCCTTGAAAGCAAAGAGGAAGATGTGGGAGAAACCTATGAAGTGCTGGTGGAGGGAACCTCAAAAAAGTCACAGGAGCATCTCTATGGCCGAACTTCACAAAATAAAGTGGTTGTATTCCCAAGAGGAGAGCATGAGCCGGGCGACTATGTTCATGTCACCATCACCCGTTGCACATCTGCTACCCTGATCGGAGAACTTGTTGTTCCCTAATCGAGCACCGGCAGGATCTTTTCTATGGTATGCTCACAGTTACTAAATGTGAGCCTTCCATCCAGTTCCACAAGGCTAATCAGCTCCTTTACATCATCAGTGATATTGCAAAGTTTAAACTGACTGCCAGATTGTTGGGCGTGTGAAGTTATCTCCTTGATCACTTCAAATCCGGAAGAGTCGATAAACTTAACACCCTCCAGGTTAAAGATCACTTCTGTACCTGGCTCTTCTACAAGCTCAATCAACTGCTCTTTAACCAATCCCGAAAAGAGGGTATTCAACTTGTTAACCTGGAACAATTC
>CAZURA010000171.1:0-10878 GCA_964622985.1 uncultured Bacteroides sp.
TTTGTACAACAACGGGGACTTTGACTCAATGCCTTTGTAGATACCGAGTGCTCTTCCATGTGTATCTGAGAAACAGCCACCACAGCGTAGTGTGAGTTTCTGAAAACACATCCTGGTGCATAAGTCTATTCTGCCATGTCGAGCCCGAGCGCTCTCGCACAGTGGAACAATTCAGCACGCGTGTTCATCCCCGTTTTGAGCATGGCTCGACTCAGGTAGGTACCCACGCTTGACACACTGATGCTCAGGTCATTAGCAACTTCTTTCTCCCGTTTTCCTGTTGCAAGCCCCTGTATGACCTGTAGCTCGCGCTGTGTCAATGTCAGCCGGGATGCCAGAGCAGAACTAGAGGGACGTTGCCAGATACGTGTCATATCGCCCTCCTCTACCCCCTCCCCCAGCAGCAAAGCCCGAAGTGTTTCAAATCGGGCACCTTTCGTCACGTAAGCTTCGGCACCAAGTTCAAATGCCCGGTCACGACATATGGGTTGATTGAACATGGAGAGCATAATAACCCGCAGGTGAGGGGCAATTCTGCGCATCGCCCCGATAGCATCCAACCCGGATTCCTCGCCAAGCTCGATGTCCAACAGCACGACGTCAGGTGAGGATGCCTCAACCGCTGCGCAAGCCGCCGAAACGCTATCGGCCGTTCCGACCACCGCAAACGCTTCATCAGCCTCAAACTGGCGACGCATGACATCCAGCAGCATAGCGTGATCATCCACAAGGAGCACGCGAAGCGCGGATTTCTGTGAGAGTCTACCATTGGCGGCCATCTGGCTCGTCGTTCTGCGTTTCGTCTTATTCTTCATGGCAACCACCCTCGGTATAAGTGGGTTTGCGCTGCCGCCCCCGTCCTCCCCGTCCCTTTCGACGCGAATTCGGCAAGCTACCGTCTATTGGCATGTCAAAACGTATGCGGGCCCCGCCGATCGAAGACATTTCGGAGGTCAGCGTTCCACCCGCTTTCCGCACCCGCTCGTGCATCAGGGTCAGGCCCATGCCTTCTCGGTCATGGTGCCAGCCTCTCCCATCATCATCTACCGTGCCCTTCAGCATGCCACTCTCACAGGCAAGGCTTATCTTGATGCGTCTGGCTTTGGCATGGCGTCTGACATTGATGATCGCTTCCTGCACCACGCGTAGTATGCAAAGACTACGGTCAGCGTCGAGAAGCCGCACATCATCAGCGACGTCCAGTTCTACATTCAGTGTTCCCGCGCAGAGCCGATCCGCCATTTCCTGGAGGGCGTATTTCAGTCCAACACGTCCGATCATTCTCGGATAGAGCAGCGACGAGAGCCCCCGCACTTCGTCGAGAATGCGGTCAAGCAATCCATCGACTCGTGCCCAGTCCGCTGCATCAGTTCCACTGCGGCGCCCCAACCCCTCAAGCTCAATCTTGAGTGCCGTCAGCTGTGCGCCGACATCGTCGTGCAATCGAGCGCTGAGTTCATTTCTTTCCTGCTCCTGGCACTCCGTCATATGTGCAGTCAGTCGATCCAGCACCCCCACCCGCACATGCCGCACCCGGACCTCGACAACTGCCACGGCAAGCAGCAACAGTGAACCATACGCCATGGCTATCATCGGCAGATAGTCCGTCCAGCTCCCGGGTAACACCGCATCCCCCCTCAGGCGGGCATGGCTGTATACAACAAGCCCCGCAACGAGCAGCACTCCTGCCAGCACAACGGAGGCAAAGTAGCCGGCACGGCCCAGCCTTTGGCTGTATCGGCTCCGATCTGTCAGCAGTATTTTTCGCAAACTCTCCATCAGTGATCCATTTCGCGTTTCCGCCTATTTTCGCCGGAACGACCAGCGTGAGGACGTCTCCCCCGCCCGGTCACCATCGTCCGTCACTTCTCCAGCGGGCTCCTCCTCAGGAACCCGCTCCGCCTCGGGCACAGGGCCCGGCACAGGCGGTGGGGAAGGTGGTGCCGCTCGGGATTCAAACTGATGCGTGCGAATCTGCAGGTCAAGGTCTGTCGGGCGATTGCTGAACGCAAGCGCATCTTCATCACTGATGTCACCCAAACGCCAAGCATCAAACAGGGACTGATTCTTTGACTGCATTCCACTCACTGCCGGCGCATCACGAATGGCATCATCGATCTTGGCAAGCTCACCCTTCTTTATCAGTTCTCGAATGAACGGCGTGCAGACCATGATCTCCTGTATGCAAACGCGACCTTCGCCATTTTGGCGTGGTATTAGACTTTGGCACACGATGCCACGTAACGTAACAGACAGTTTCAGCCTCACTTGCAGCTGCTCTTCCGGCGGAAACGTGTTAATGATTCGGTCCACGCTCTGCTTCGCATCATTCGTGTGGAGTGTCGAAAGCACCAGGTGCCCGGTTTCCGCCGCCATCGTTGCAATACGCATGGTTTCGGCATCACGCATCTCACCCACAATGATGACATCGGGATCCTGACGCAGAGCCCGGCGAAGCGCCTCGGCAAACGAATCCGTATCGATACCAACTTCACGTTGATTGATAACGCAGGTTCCGTCGTCTTGTACGAACTCGATGGGATCCTCAATCGTAACGACATGCAGGGGTACAGTCTCGTTCAACTCCCTCAACATAGCAGCCAGTGTTGTGGACTTTCCTGATCCTGTCGGCCCCGTGAGCAAGACCATCCCTTGCTCATTGTGCACAAGCGTCTTCAGCACCTCTTTGAATCCCAGCTCATCAAGAGACGGGATCTCCCGCGGCACGCGACGCAGCACTAATCCGGGGAATCCCATACGCATGAACGCGTTTACACGAAACCGGTCAGTAAGCGTATCGGGCTGGTAGGAGGCATCCAGCTCGTGTTCTCGCTCAAACCTGGAAAGCTGCTTCTCGGAGAACACCTCAGCCACCAGTACTTTGACGGCCTCCAGTGGCAGTCGTTCGTCACCCGATTCCTGCAGAACCCCATGAACGCGGATAATCGGGGGCCTGCCGACTTTAATATGCAGATCGGAGGCTTCTGCCTCAGCCATAGTCCCCAACATTATGTCAATGGTTTTCATTGCTTACCCCCCCACCCGCGCAGTCTTGTCGGTGGCGGTTGAGGGCTCCTGCCTAGCCCGCCCACCTCGCGGTTTTCGAGATACCCGTTCAAAGCAGCAATGCGATTGCTCGCCTCCAACGCTAGTTCAAGAGAAATGTCACCACCCTGAACTTTTCGTGCCAGTGACAGTTCCAGCGGCATCATTCCCTGGGCGATACTGGTCGAGATTGTGGCGTATAGCTTCTGGGTCTGGTTTTCGCGGATGAGGTTCCTGATGGCAGGCGTGCCCAGCATGATCTCTCGCCCGGCCACTCGCCCTTTGTCATCACGCCGCGCAAGCAGCACTTGGCAGACAACGGCCTGCAATACACTGCTTAGCTGCGTTCGTACCATTTCCTGCTGCGACGAGGGAAAGACATCAATGATGCGGTCAACAGTCTGAGAGGCATCGGTCGTGTGCAGCGTTGCGAACACCAGGTGGCCAGTTTCGGCCGCGGTAAGCGCCAACTGAATCGTCTCCAAGTCACGCATTTCGCCCACGAGAATGACATCAGGGTCTTCACGGAGAGCTGATCGAAGCGCGTTGGAGAACGACTGGGTGTGTGCGCCGAGTTCACGCTGCGTCACGACACACTTCTGCTCCGGATGCACGAACTCTATGGGATCCTCAATCGTCAGAATATGAAGATGCTCCCGTTTATTGATCTGGTCGATCATCGTGGCCAGCGTAGTGGATTTGCCTGATCCCGTCGGGCCGGTCACGAGCACGAGACCGCGTGGCAGCGTTGTCAGTCTGAGAATGGAGTCTTCAAGGCCGATCTGTTCCGGAGACAGGATCTTATCCGGAATCAGGCGGAACACCGCCGCCAGACCGCGATACTGGCGGAGCATGTTGATCCGGAACCGAACCTGACGCCCGCCGAGATTCAGCGCATAAGATAGGTCTGTTTCCCAGTGTTCATCCAGAGCCAACCGTTGATCATCGCGCAGAATGGAATAGAGCAACCGCTCACTCTCCTCGGGGAGAATCACCGGGTATTCCTCGAGCAGCACCATCTTGCCATCAATCCGCAATGCGGGCCGGCGCCCCGGCGCCAGGTGTACGTCCGATGCTTTGCGATCATTGGCTAACGCCATAAGTTCCAGCAATTGAAGTTGTCGCTCTTCTGCCATAGGTTGATTCTCTATCCCTTCTTCGTTAGGTCAGTAGGCCAAGGTGCAAGCAAAGCAAGCAAGCTCCGAAAACGATCATGTAAGCAAAGTACAGCAACCCGGAATATGAGGCCCATGCCGAGTTACGATGCGCACCGAGCCAGACCAGGCAGTATCCCAGCAGCCCGGCCGATAAGGCCATGCCCGCAATGTGGGCTGTGCGGAACCCGGCGTTTCGTCCATATGGAAAGAGCGTTCGCCTGACAATACCGTAGCCGGCAGGATGCGGTTGACGTGCGCCACGCACGGAATGAAGAGGCCATAGCGCACCGAGACTGAACCCGTGCCGGAATGCCCACCAGTGCCGGGTCGCTCCGAACATACGGGGTACGTGAATGGCCCCGACAAGCGGCCATCGTTTGCGCTCTCTGACGATATCGACGACAATACCCACCCAAACCGTCTTCTTCTCGGACAATGGCGCTTCTTCCAGCTTCCGCCGCCAACCATCCACGCGCTTCTGCAAGAGGCCAAGTTCCTCGAACACCTGCCGTAGGCGGCTCTGCTCCTCACTCGAGTGTGAACGTGACTGGTGCGTTCTGAAATGGCGGTCGAGGTCGGCATGGCGACTCCGTAGATGGCGGTGCAGGGCGCTGAGCTCGCTTTTCGCCTCCTGGACCCGTGAGCGGCTTACACGAACCAATGAGGTCTTGATCTCGTTCTGCAGATCGTCCGAGTCGAATGATGCTGTCGCCCGCCGATATGCCATGAGTGCAACTGCGGCAGTCAATAACAGTAGCGCAGCCATACCGCAGAATGCGGCGACCCGGAGCACACTCCACCGCTTCACCGGCGGAGGCAGGGGAATTCCTTCGTGGGTCGTCATCACACTGGCACTACCTTTCCCGTCGTGTGGCATGCGTTTCGTAAGTAAAGGACCGGCCCGTTTCTGTTCGGGTATTGGGACGGAGGTGCACCACTGTGGCCTGCTCACGACAATACTCCCCCGTTCCTGAAGTCCAAGCCTCGTCTATAGCGTACTCGTATGCGGGGTCCACTCGCAGCCACCGAAACTGATTCGGCTCGGACTCCGGAGCGCGTGATTCGACTTCGAGCTGGACTCTGAGATCCCGCCCGGAAAAGGCGTCCACAAGGGCATCCGGAAGTACACAATCGCCGTGAGTGAAATCATATCTGCCGGGCGCATCCGGGGTCGTTAGTACCGTCCAACTGAAAAGAGTAGCACGATTGCCGGCAAGCTGAACCCCCTTCCCATCCGCATAGCTGATGCCAGCCACAAGCCGCTCAACCGTAACCCCGCCGTACCTGGAATGAAGCGTCACGATTGACTTGTCCGCCGCACCGTGTTCTCCGTTTCCTTGTGTGATCCAGATGGCCGGGGTGCTGGGATTAGCGAACTCGGTCCCCTTAGGTGTAATGACCAATCGAATCAGGTCGTCATCTCCGGTAGGATCCTGGTTTCGATTCACATCTTCGATCCCGATCCAGTATCGGCGGCCATACAGCTCATCCAACCAGCATCCGACACCGTCCATATCGATGGCAACCCGGCTCGTCTGCCCGGTAACGCCCTCGGATCCCATCTTGAGGATATGGCCATCATCATCGCTTTCGATGCGGGGCTGCATCGACGCATGCGTTGTTTCCATGAGATAAGAACCTCTCGCATCGACGAGCCCTGCCCGTCCACGGGCAATATCGAAATGCCTTGCATCGCCCGGAGCAGGATAGATGGATGGCACTTTCCGAACCGTAACTTCGGTCATTCGGTCCGACGCTCCCGCATAGGTGAAAACGTTGGTCTCTTTCAGCAAATATGCGGAATCCGTAGTGGTTTCCAGCCAGCGCAGAGCCGAACGCGCGGCGAGGGTCCGGTCCAGTTCCCGCTGACGGTCCAGGCGAACCTGGCATTGATAGCGGAACATCGAGAGCCGTCCAAGACCGAATAGAATGCCTATCAATGCCATAACCAGCACTGCCGGTAGAATGTAGCCTGACTTCGGGTGTGTTGGTGATGGGGCTGATGCGTCCACCCGAGCGCCGACATCCCGTTGCGCAGGGAATCGATCTGCTTCTTGCTCGCCACTCTGTGCGTTCGTTCTCATTCTACATTCCATAGCCGCACCGGCCGGCTGACCGTAATGGTGTTCGTTTCTACTCCACGGCGCGTGCGGACCGGGAAGGAGGCCTCCAACGCCAATCGTCGAACTGCCCCAGCCCCCTCTATGCGGGCGGACGATACCACCGCCGGAGCAATATGGAGTATCCCATAGGCAGAGAACTCCTGATCTACTTGTGGTGGATGGCGATCATCATCGGAGACTATACTGACGTTCATCACATCACCGGTCTGTGACACCACGCAAGCCTGCACCCGCACCCACTGGCCGGTCTCAAACGAAACACCTCCTGTCTCAGGGCGAAACCCTGGCTCATACGTGCTGGATGCACCGATGAACACGTTGGAGGCCAGTGACAAATACCGCTCTGCGTACTCCAAATGCATCGCCAACGTGGTTCGGACAGAGGCCTCTTCGCGGTAGTTCTGCTCATACGCCAAGGTCACTGTAATAGCCATGCTCAACCCAACGGCCATTACTGTGACAATCAGGAGTACCGTCAGTAATTCAACCACCGTTGCGCCAAAGCAAAGGGAAGCGTTCTGCTCTGCTCTCGTGTGAAGATTGTCTTGGCTTGTCTTCATTCCACATATACCGACATTGTGCTGAATGGTCGACCAACGTCATTGGTTGAAACACCGTGTCTGTCATAGAGGTCAATGACGGCCCAGTACTTGTTGGTAAGCCAGTCTCCTTCGTGCCGAGGCAGATCGGAGATCCGGTTAGAAACGCGCAGTACATAACCAATCGGAGTACCTGCATCAAAGAGTGGTTGCACGTCGTGCCCTGCCGATTTCGACTCGACTCTGTAGGTCAAACTGGCTGGATCCCACGTGATCTCATAGCATCTGCTCGCGCTCGGTGGTCTGTCTTCTCTCGCCATTATGTCCAGGTAACCTGCCGCCTTTTCTATGGCGAGACGGCGTAGCGATTCCTTGCGAACTGCCTGAAAATTGGCAATACGTAGCCAGCTGATGAAGATAATGACGGCCACTAGTGTGCCCAGCATCAGCTCTATCAGCGAGGCCCCTGTTTTCTGCGCAGTTACCTTCCTGGAAATCCTGCCGCATTGGCCCAGGCTCTGCATTATTCCAATTCCTGCATCAGTTCTGCGTCGATAGCTTGAATCCGCTCATTCATTTCTGGACCCAAGACAGGCCGCTCTTGAATAGAGGGTTCGGTATCCTCTACCAGACTGCGTCTGGCCCTGTCTTCCATCGCTTGCAGCATGGCCTCATCCATGCCAGTGAGCAGCGTGGTATTCATGTCTGTCTTCAGCTTTTCGAAGTGAGGAACAACTGCGGATTCGTAACCCGTTTCAGGGGTTTCGTCATCCAGAATCGTGGGTGTGATCAGCATTATCAGGGTCTGGCCTGTCTTATCCTTGTCGGTATGGCGAAACAGCGATCCAACAACAGGAAGGTCGCCGAAAAAGGGCACTTTGTTCTCCTCGTTGTTGCTTCTTGAACTAATGAGTCCGCCGATCAACAGCGTATGTCCACTGTGAACGGTGACCCGCGTATCCAACATGCGCCGAGACACGATGGGTTTCCTAGACGCACGAGACAGTGGCGGTGGCTGTGCATACCCCACCAATTCCGACACAACGGGAAGGACGGTCAAGCGGACACTCTTACCGTCAGCCGTGATTTCCGGGATGACGTTTAGTTTTGTGCCTATCTCCTCCTCCTCCCAAGAGCCGGAAATCGTAGTAGACGTTCCGCCGCCGGACCGGTCGGTTGTGTCAGTCTCTGTGTAGTATGGCTCCAACCTTGTGGCAACAATCATTGCCTCCGCGTTGTCGGGAACAACAAGCACGGGTTGCGAGACAATCTTTGCGTCTTGAGCTGTCTGAAGCATGTCCCATGTGGCCTGCATTTGAAAGGGGTTCAGAATGAGGTCGAAACTGCGACCCCAGAGGCTATCGCGCAATGCGTTTCGATTATTATACGTTACATCTGTTGCGCCTGAATCGCGAATATCCCAGGGCGTTACCATTGCCGGCCGTGAAAGGCCGAATTCCGACAGCGGCTCCACTCCATAGGCCTCGCCCATGTCAATCTGATCCCGTACATTTTCGTCGTTGCTACTATATGCGGTATCGCTGCCAGAATAGGATCGAGAAAGCCGTGACCGGCTCTTACTGCGGCCTCGACTATACGAAGAAGCGTATTGAGAGCCGAAACTGACGTCACCACCGAACTTGTCAAACAGGACGCCGAGTTTGCGGTTGGAATCCTTGCCGAGATCCAGAATGCGTACCTCGATCATGATCTGAGGATCAGGCGCATCAAGAGCTCTTACCTCTTTGAGGACGGTGTCGATGTTCTCCTCAATATCTCGGATGATAACCGCAGGCGGAGAGTAGTGTCGCTCGATGCTAACAGCTCCGCTACCCATGCTTCCGCCGCCCCCGCCGCTTCCGCCACTCATCCCTCCGCCTCCAATGGATCTCGCCATCGATTCCCATCCATGCGCAAGCTTGATCGAGGCTTGTGAGTGTTTGAGCAGCCCCATTCCCTCCACACTCGTAATCAGCTCCGAAGGATCTACGTGGTGAATGCGAACAACGCGAGTCACCAGTGGCTTGGCATCGATCTGCTCAATCTTCCACTGATCCATCCGGGTGAACTTCATCGGACGTACAACGCCGTTCTCTTCAATGAAGCCGTACTTATGCGGGTTCAACACCTCGTTCATGGCAATTCGCCATTCCACCGGTTGATTGGCAGGGGTCGCATATGTCGTCAATGGGCCTTGCGGCTGCGCCTCCGCCACCGTCCCCGCTGTAAGCTCCTGATCCTGTACAATGCCGCGGTCCTTGGCTTCCATGTAGTCGAAGTTCATATTGATGCCGGCTTCCGATTGGATCGCGCGCAGGGCTACGTAGAGCTGCACCCCTTCAGAAAAATTGAACTCAACGCGCTTATGGTTGTTGCGAAGTTGTTCCTGCTCGAGGAGCAGGTACTGGCGATCGATTTCGTCAATGTGTCCGAGGCGAACGACGTCGCCGTTTTCGATGAAACCAAGACTGTAGGGACGAATAACTTCTCTGAGGGTTACGTCCCACGGTGCGGGAACGGATGTGTGGAATGTAGACGGTTCCGCTCGCAGACGGGCGAGGTGATTGGTTGAGAGCAACTCGAGGTAGTTCAGTTGAAGGGGAATCTGCGAGAAGATGTGGGCAATGGCATCAAACGCCCTCAAGCCGGGCGGAATCGTAACATCATCACAACCGAGGCCAATATCAAAAGTCTCTGCGGGGCTTTCCGGAAAAGCAAGCACATCGACCTCAGGACTTGCCTCTTCCAGCTGTTCTATTATCTCAACTTGGGCATGAGCACAGCAACACCAGCAGCAGGCAGCCAAGAGGACGACGCCACATTTTCCATTATTGTGTCTTAGCATTGGTTTTCCTTCATTCGTCTCTCGTTGAGAATACAAGAATCCAGTGGATCTATCTCAGATCGTTCTCCAAGCATTCCCATGCCCGAATCTCCTTACTCCACAGATAGGCCGCCCCACGACTCAGCCTTACGGCATCCAACAGCTCACCATCGGTCAGGCGCCCATTCTCCCACTCTTCCAGAGCCGTGTCGCGCTCCACCGCCGAAAGCACAGAATTCTGGTCACTGTCCGCTTCCTGAAATAGCCGACCCTCTGTGAAGGCTTCTGACGGCACAACGTAGTTGCGAGGATTGACCCGCCGACGGTGGTACATCACCATTCCGGATACAGAAATCTGCTCGCCTGGATCCCACACCTGGTCGCGGTTCCCCGTTCCCGCAAGCTCCGCGCGTACTGCTGAGGTGAGATTCACGTATGTCTTTCCATCCGGTAGGCTCCCGGAAGTGATCCAGAGCCGCCATTCAGCGGTCACCGGCAGCCTGAACCAGTAATCATAGTCGGCCGGCACGGGGCCGGCGCCATTGTTGATGGCCGCTAACGTACCTTCAAAGAGTCCCGTTGCGAAGTTCAGCGTCCAGTTCATGGAAAGAACGTTCACGTCCGGTGCCAGATCCACAATCTCAAACAGCCCCTCAGTGAATGTCAATACATAGTTTGCGCCAGCACTCAGCGTTCCCTGGCGGATCGGGTAGGTTCCCACATTCTCACCCGGGGCACGCGTCAGCGCGCCGGTCAGGACATCGCTGGGCTGTAATGAACCCGAGGTGATCTGCCAGGTTAGCAACGGGTCGACCGCACCGTAATCCTTGGTCTTGTTGTCCGCCGTCACTTCGAGGGCAGCCACCGTAATGATCAGATCACCGGCCAGGTACGTGATGTCGTAGTTTGCCAGCCCCGTACCAACCGCATTCGTCGGCCAGATCGCGTACGGTGAACCCGACACCGGCGCCGTAGCATTGGCTCCTGCACTCGTTAGTGTAACACTGCTCACCGTATCGGTCCCCTGCAGACCCACGGTCGTGAACTCCGTCCCAGTGAACGTGATTGTTTCGCCGTACATCTTGTTCGTATCGGTCGCCGTGATCGTCAGCGGGGACTCTCCTATTGTCAGGAGCCCGTTTACGTAGGTGATCGTGTAGTTCGACAGACCGGTGCCTACAGCGGCGCTC
>CAZURA010000172.1:0-10840 GCA_964622985.1 uncultured Bacteroides sp.
GGGTGAAGTGCGCGATGCGCTTCTGGATTTTAAAGATAGCGGAAAATTCATCTATGCGTATGCAGACGCCTATACGCAGAGATCATATTACCTGGCCAGTGTGGCCGACAGTGTCTTCATGACCCCGGAGGGCATGTTTTTGTTCAGTGGATTGAGTGCGGAAGCTACCTTCTATAAGAAAGCGATGGACAAGCTGGGTATCGAGATGCAGGTGATAAAACACGGATCGTATAAAAGCGCATACGAAAGTTACACTCGTGAAAACCTCAGTGACGAAAACAGAGAACAGATCGAAGGGTATGTGGGTTCTATCTGGGATAAGATCGTTTCAGACATATCACAAAGTCGAACTATTCCTGTTGAGAAGCTGAATCAGTATGCAGATGAGCTGATCACGTTTGAAAATGAAAAGCTGATCGAGACCGGAATGATAGACGGATTGATTTACTATGATCAGATGCTTACCCTTATGAAGGAGAAGCTGGGTGTTGCCGAAGAGGACGACCTTGAAGCCATTGGCCTTTCAGGTTACAAAGATGTGCCTTCCAAAGTGAAAAAGGAATTCAGCCGGGATAAAATTGCAGTAATATATGGCATGGGGATGGTCATAGATGGTAATGCGGGTGAAGGATTTATCGGTTCGGAACGCATAGCTAAAGCCATTCGAAAAGCCCGTAGAGATAAATCGGTAAAAGCCATTGTATTCAGAATAAACTCAGGAGGAGGAAGCGTAATCGCCTCAGATGTGATATACAGGGAGGTGAAGCTGGCTGCTCAGGAGAAACCGGTGGTAGCATCCATGGGCGATGTGGCAGCCTCAGGAGGTTATTATATTGCTGCACCTGCCGATACTATCCTGGCCAGTCCCATCACCATTACCGGTTCCATCGGTGTGATATTCAGGATGCCTAATATGCAAACACTGATGAATGATAAACTTGGAATAACTACAGATGTGGTTAAGACCAACGAGCATGCTGATATGCTTACCATTTTTGATCCCCTCGATAGGCAGGAGAGTGCAATTATTCAGAATTGGGTGGATAATTCATATAACGATTTTGTGGAACTCGTCTCCGAAAGCCGGGGTAAATCTTTTGAGGAGATCGATGCCATAGCCGGAGGACGAGTATGGTCGGGAAAGGATGCAATGGAGTTAGGACTGATTGATATGTTTGGAGGATTGGATAAATCCGTTGAGGTGGCTGCTGAGATGGCCGGTTTGGAAAACTATCGGATACAATCACTCCCCAAGCTGGAAGATCCTTTAACCATGCTTTTGAAAGAGTTTTCGGGTGGAGCCAAAGCAAGGGTGATCAGAAAAGAGCTGGGCGATCAGTACATTCATTACAAGAAAGTTCAGGAAGTGAAGGAGATGACAGGTCTCCAGGCTATTATACCTTTCGATATTGAGGTGCATTGAGCTGTGCAGATCAATGAATAAAACCAATCCTCATAGATGGAGAATCTTGCTGACTCCCTTTACCTGGCTCTATGGTATGGTAATCTGGATCAGAAATACACTCTATGATAACGGGATCTTTAAGTCCACAGGATTTAACCTGCCCATCATCTCTGTGGGAAATATTACCGTGGGGGGTACCGGAAAAACCCCTCATGTGGAATACCTGATCAACCTGCTGGAAGCGGAGTTCCAGGTGGCCACCCTGAGCAGGGGATACAAAAGAAAAACCAGGGATTTCAGAATGGCTTCAACAAGTTCAACGGCCAAAGAGATCGGCGATGAACCCATGCAGATCAAAAAGCGGTTTCCTGGGACGTCAGTGGCAGTAGATCGACACAGGGTACGAGGAGTTGACAGGCTGGTGAAACAGGATCCTCCCATTGAGGTGATCATACTGGATGATGCTTTCCAGCATCGCTCGATCAAGGCCGGTCTCTCCATCTTGCTTGTGGATTTCACACGTCCCCTCGACCACGATCGAATGCTTCCTGCAGGATGGTTGCGTGAACCGGCCATCAATAGCAACCGGGCCCATATCATCCTGGTCACCAGAACCCCGGAGAATATAAAACCCATTGAAATGAGGGAATATGTGAATCGTTTCAGATTATCTCTGGGGCAACATCTCTACTTTTCCACCATGAGGTACGGGGAGCTGGTCCCGGTATTTCCGGATAGTGCCCAAAGGGATGCCGAATGGTTCAAAGAGATGGGGGCAGCTGTACTTGTGGTTTCCGGCATAGCCAATCCCCTCCCCCTGCGGGAATATGCTCATCGCATTTCAACCCGGGTGAGTGAACTCACCTATCCCGATCACCACCGGTACTCCTCCAGAGATATGGATCGCATATCAAGTCAATTCAAAAAGCTCGGCAGTGAAGGAAAAGAGGTCTTAGTGCTTACCACGGAAAAGGATGCCATGCGTCTGCGTGAATTTAATCCTGATCAGCCGCTTAAAGACGCTTTTCACGCTGTCCGGATATATGTACACTTCCTCAATGAGGATAATGAAGAATTTGATCAACACATAAAGAATTATGTTAATAGCAATAAAAGAAGCAGCATCCTTTATCAGGGAGAAGATTAAGGATGCCCCGGAGACTGCCATCATCCTGGGAACAGGATTGGGAAAAATCGTTGACCACCTGGAGGTGGATTGTGCAATAGATTACAAGGAGATTCCACACTTCCCTGTCTCCACTGTGGAGGGGCATGCCGGAAAATTGATATCGGGTAAACTGGGTGAAGCCAGAGTTCTGGTGATGCAGGGCAGGTTCCATTTCTACGAGGGATATACCATGCAGGAGGTGATATTCCCTATCAGGGTAATGAAGCTGCTGGGAGTCAAAACCCTGGTAGTTTCCAATGCAGCAGGTGGAATGAATCCTGACTTCCAGATCGGCGATATCATGGTGATCAATGACCACATCAACCTCATGCCTAATCCTTTAATTGGCAAGCACGACCCGGAGTTTGGAGCAAGATTTCCCGATATGAGTCAAACTTACGACTCAACTCTTTTGCAGAAAGCCCAAGATACGGCACGTGACCTGGAGATCAACATCCACGAAGGTTGCTATGTGGGTGTAACCGGACCCACTCTGGAAACTCCGAAAGAATATGAATATTTACGAATCATAGGGGGTGATGCAGTGGGCATGTCCACTGTGCCTGAGGTAATAGCAGCGCATCAAATGGGAATACGTGTTTTTGCCGTTTCCGTCATCACTGACCTGGGAGTCCCTGGAAAGATCCAAAAGCTTACTCATGAGGATGTGATCAAAGCTGCTGAAAAGACAGCCCCACAGCTTACCTCATTGATACTGGAAATGATCACCAACTGATGACTAAGTCCGGGGAAGGGTTTCAAAAAGGCAGGGTGGTTTCCATATCTGCCGTCCATTTTGTACATGATTGTTATACTTCATTCCTGGCTCCTGCCTTACCGCTGATCATTGAAAAATTGGGTATCAGCTATGGAATGACCGGCCTCCTGGCAGTGATCCAACGTATTCCTTCCCTGTTAAATCCATGGATCGGGATTATTGCTGAAAGACCTGTGATGCGTTACATGGTCATCTTCTCCCCGGCCATGACCGCCCTGTTCATGAGCCTGATCGGGGTGGCCCCCGGATATATTTTTCTTGCTGTCACTCTTTTCTTTTCAGGGCTCAGTTCCGCTCTGTGGCATATCCCCACCCCAGTCATGGTAAAACAGCTTTCCGGAAATCGCACCGGAAAGGGTATGAGTTTTTATATGGTGGGAGGTGAGCTGGCCCGTACGGCCGGACCCATGATCATCCTCGGAGTGATTAGCTGGTGGGGGCTTGAAGGTACATGGAAGATGATGCCCTTTGGATTCATTGCTTCATTGGTCCTTTACCTGAATTTTAGAAATGCCCGTTTTACACCTGCTTCATCCTCGCCTCAACATCAGGAAGGCAGTTACTGGAAAATCTTTCTGCGTTACTCCTCAGCATTTATATTAACCGGAGGATACACCCTCTTTCAGGCAGGCATGAAATCCTCACTTACCTATTATCTGCCTACCTTTCTGACTGCCCAGGGCAACAGTCTGCACTATTCCGAAATAGCACTGACCATTGTCCAGTTATCGGGTGCAGCAGGTGCTCTGTTTGCCGGGACCATCAGTGATAAACTGGGAAGGAACCGAATCCTGTTTATTGTCAGCCTGGTCACTCCGCTGCTTACTCTGCTCTTCCTCAACCTGGAGGGAATCTGGATCTTCCCTGTATTACTGCCCCTGGGTTTTTTCCTCTTTGCCCCAACATCAGTCATGTTGGCCACGATTCAGGATTTGAATACAGAGAAAAAAGCTTTTGTGAATTCCATCTACATGACCCTCAATTTTTTTGTCAGTGTGATGGTTTATCCCCTGGTGGGTGCCATTGTTGACCGGGCCGGATTTATCCCCACTTTCAAGGCTATTGCTTTTGTGGGCTTCGGTGCCACACTCATGGTTATTTTCACAAGAAAAAGGCTTCAACAACTCTACTGAGCCTATCGGTAGATCACCCCTACTGCCCTTGTGCGCCTCCACCTCTCTCCTGTTACAGGATCATATCCTCGCACATGAACCGAATATAAACCGCCGGATATCATGGTTCCATCGTCCCGTTCTCCATCCCAGGTATAGGTTATCGCTGTGCCAGCCAGATGATTGTTAGCCAATATACGGACTTTCTTGCCTGTAAGATCAGTGATCCAAATGTGTAACAACCACCCCGGTCTCCCCGGTGAAACAGAGATCTCCAGCAGATCCTCGTAACCATCGTTATCGGGACTGAACACAACAGGCTTTACCCCAACCAGCATTTCGGATTCAGATTCTGGCAGATGTTGAGAGTTCTTCTGTCCTGGTGTGGCAAAACCTTCAATGGAAGCCGCCGAATGCCAGTTGGATCGCTCCATCCCGGAACGTTTATGGGCTATTCGTTCCAGGCTTACCCCCTTTGTCTGATCAACGATCTCTGCATGCATATCATCACCGTAATACACCCTGTCGACCACTCCCCCGTTTCGGTCGGTCAGCCAAATCGTGCCTCCTGAATTTGGCAGGGCTGGCATCTCCTTTACTTCCACCCACCAGCCTTTTAGCTCCAGATGATAACCACTCATCAAGTGAGGAATACTGGTTGTTACCACCAGGTACTCCCCGGGGGCGACCATTCGGGAACAGGTGGAAAGAGGAATGGGATTTTTTAACATATCCCCCTCCGATACATCCAGGGAGAGTGTCCTGAGATCATAATATTCATTCCCGTACACATAGAGTTCAATAAATTCGGGAGCACCCTCTTCCGGATCATACATAATCTCATTGATCAGCAGGGAGCCCCGGTGGGGTTCCGCTAACCTTCCACCCTTTAGCTCCTTTCCACCAGAATAATTCTGATAACAATCTGAAATTTCCGGTATCCTGATCCGGTATTCCTGCTGATCCAGGGTCTCCGGAGGGAACCTCAGAACCAGGTAATCTGCCAGGGGATCTCCAAGTGCCATACTGTCCGGATGAAACCCTGACGGAAGCAGGGAGATCTGCTTCCGGTCCGTTGAAGATATCCGGACAGGTTCGGAAAAATGGATGCTGAGCAACTCAATCTCCGGATGTCCCATGAAAAGGATCAGGGGCGGATCCAGATCCAGGAGCTCAGCATCGTTGCTATTCATCTCTCCAGGAGTGCCACCCCGGGGATCGGAAGAGAAATCCCAAAGCTGAGAGACCGAACATAGCAGATCCGGATCTGGCGATTCCAGTGACCATCCTCCCTCACTCTTCCATGCCGGACCCTTATAGGGTTCCGTATACTTTATTGCGTGGATCAGTCTATTCTCCTTACTGTAGATCGACACTGTGGCGCCCTCATTGGGAAGGGTAATCCCCTTAAGTACTCCATAGTCAGACTGGGGTATCCTCTCTTCCGGTTCCATCATCCCATCAGTGATCATATGGCTCCTGCTGTTCACAACTATCCTCCAATCTTCCAAATCCAATTCAAATCCTGACCTGTTGTATAGTTCCAGATACTCCTCCACGTCAAGTAAAACAGCCGGATCAGGATCAGGCATCAGCTCATTGATCACCACATCTCCCCATTCCGCTTCGTTGCGCAGTATGATCAGTGAAGTATCGGCCAGACAGTTCCCATCCCTGTCACAAATGGCTGTCACGCGTAGCTGAAGCTCCTCTCTATTGGGAATGGATTGGGGAAATATCAGTACCCATCCATTCTCCGATGGGTGGATCGTATCGGGAATCATAGCTTTCAAATGGACTCCTTCCAGTTGGAATGAAGAACAATTGGGCGTCTTAACCACTTCAGAGAAAGCTATTCCCACACTTGTTCCACTCAACACTTCCATGGAGGTGACGACTGGAGAAATCGTATCCATTATAAAGCTACCCTCCAGAACAATATCATCCCACCATAGATTGCGGTCCCGCTCTGAGCTGTATTCATACCTGAGGGCCAGTTGACGGCCAACGGGTAATCCTGCCAATGAACAAGAACCGATCAGTTCAGGTTCTTCTATCTCCGAATCCGGGGCATAGTAGATGTGTATCTCACCTTGTGGTATCCAGATCAACTGAAACAAAGGCGCTCCGCCGGTTCCTACCTTCTCCTGATAATTGAATGAAGTAGTGCACATCACCTTTGCACTCCCTTCTGTGCACCTCCAGAGTGTTAACAGGTCATCGTTCCCGGAAAAATTGACACCCAATACCCAACCCTCCATGATCCTGAAAGATCCATCCGATAGCTCATTTGAAGCGGAAATCTCTCCAAAAAGCACCACCTGCCAATTATTGGCGGAACTGGGCGGATAGCCATGTTTGATCCTGAAAGAGAAGGTTACCGAATCGGAAGATTGAACCGGATCGTGGTTAATCAGGATGTAATCGCAACCTGCCTCCTTATTATCGAAGCTGTGATGCAGTGAGAAATCTCCTGAAATCGCTCCATTTTTCGTACACTCCCACCTTTCAGCCGGGAGCTGATTCCAGCTCTCATCCAGACAATTCACAGATCCCGAATCAGGGTCATTTTCAAAGTTCCAGCTATACTGGGAAAATAAAAGTTGAGGTAACATGGAAAAAATCAGGAATACCCGTTTCAGATTGATGAAATATTTGCACTTTTGCATGTTGTTTAACATAAAGAAATAGATCATGAAAGTTGCAATCGTTGGTGTTAGTGGAGCCGTAGGACAAGAGTTCCTTCGTGTGCTCCAGGAAAGAGAGTTTCCGCTGGACGAACTGGTGTTATTCGGTTCGCCCCGTAGCGCGGGAAACCAGTATTCTTTTAATGGTGAGACCCTCACCGTGAAGGAGTTAAAAGAGAATGATGATTTTAAAGGTATCGACATCGCTTTAACTTCTGCGGGAGGAGGCACATCCAAACGGTTTGCAACGACCATTACCAAACATGGTACCATCATGATTGACAATTCCAGTGCTTTCCGTATGGACGATGATGTACCCCTGGTGGTCCCCGAAGTGAATCCGGGTGACCTGAGCCATCTGCCCAGAAATATTGTGGCCAATCCCAACTGTACCACCATACAGATGGTGGTGTGCCTGAAACCCATTAACGACCTCTCCCCCATCCGGCGTGTACATGCTGCCACCTATCAGGCTGCCAGTGGTGCAGGAGCTGCAGCCATGGCAGAACTGGAGGAGCAAATTCGCCAGATTGCCGCCGGTGATCCGGTGACCGTAGAGAAGTTTCAGTACCAGCTTGCATTGAACCTCATCCCACAGGTTGATGTGTTCACAGAGAATGGATACACCAAAGAGGAGATGAAAATGTATAATGAGACCCAGAAGATCATGCACTCTGATGTGGAGGTAAGCTCCACCTGTGTTCGTGTTCCGGTACTTCGCAACCACTCCGAAGCCATATGGGTTGAGACTGAAGAGGCATTGGATCTTCAACAGGTGAAAGAAGCGATGGCGGCTGCAGACGGGGTCACTTTAAAGGATGATCCCGAAAATCTGGTATACCCCATGCCTTTAGGATCGGCCAGTAAAGATGACATTTTTGTAGGACGACTACGGAAGGACATCTCCAATCCTAACGGGCTTGCTTTCTGGTGCGTGGGTGATCAGATTAAAAAAGGTGCTGCACTGAATGCGGTTCAGATTGCCGAATGCCTAATATAGGAAATCGTTGTACGGGTATCTTTTGATGTGGATCTCTTTCACCTTCTGGTAGAGCTGATCCTTCAATTCATCAATGTTGGATTTATGAAGGGCCGAGATGAAGAGTGCTTCAGGATGCGCCTCTAACCAGCGTCTTTTCAGATCCTCCAGACTCAGATTCTCTTTGGTAGATGGAGTGAGATCATCCTCCTCTTTTTCAATATAGGTATGTGCATCGGTCTTGTTGAATACTAAGATGGTGGGGGTGTCTCCTGCACCAAGTTCCTGTAGGGTATCCTCCACCACTTCAATCTGCTCTTCGTAGTTGCCATGTGACACATCCACAACGTGCATCAGAATATCAGCTTCCCGGACCTCATCCAGGGTGGATTTGAAAGACTCTACAAGATGGGTAGGCAATTTCCTGATAAATCCTACCGTATCGGATAAAAGGAAAGGCAGGTTCTCCACCACTACCTTCCGAACAGTGGTATCGAGGGTGGCAAACAGTTTATCTTCAGCAAATACTTTAGATTTGCTGAGCAGGTTCATGAGTGTGGACTTGCCAGCATTGGTGTAGCCTACCAGGGCTACCCGAACCATTTTTCCCCGGTTCTTTCGTTGCACCACCATCTGCTTGTCAATCTTTTGCAATTGCACTTTGAGCTTGGCGATCTTGTCTCGAATGATACGGCGGTCGGTTTCAATCTCCGTCTCACCGGGTCCTCTCAGTCCGATTCCACCCCTTTGCCTCTCCAGGTGAGTCCACATACGGGTAAGCCTGGGCAGGAGATACTGGTATTGAGCCAGCTCTACCTGGGTTTTGGCGTGCGCCGTCTGTGCCCTGCCCGCGAAAATATCGAGGATGAGATTGGTCCTGTCCAGTATCCTGCACTTTACCTCCCTCTCAATATTCCTGAGCTGAGAAGGGGAGAGTTCGTCATCAAATATGATCAGGTCGATCTCCTCCTCGTTCACAAACTCTCTAACCTCGTTCAGTTTCCCTGATCCTATAAAGGTCTTGGGATTGGGAACATCAAGACGCTGAGTGAAAACAGCCCGTGGTTCAGCTCCGGCAGTCTCCGCCAGAAAAGCCAGCTCCTCCAGGTACTCCGCAGCCATTTCTTCAGTCTGATATTGATTGATAATCCCCACCAGAACAGCCGTTTCCTGATATGGTCTATGATCCCAATAGTCTCCCATAAGTGCAAATATGCTCCCCGCAAAAATGGACTGCCTGCGAGGATTCGGCTGCAAAAGTAAGAATAACTCCATGATATTCATACGTCGCTTAAATCATTTGTGAAGCAAATGATTGTAGGCTTCCGTATGTAATATCATCTCGTAAACGGAACCGGGGCTGAATTTCTTTTCCGAGAAAATAAAAAAGGGACCAAAGCAGCTAGTCTATTCCTGCTTAGGTCCCCTGTAAACCATGCTGTAAACCTTATTTTAAATATTGCCTGTTGGCATAGATGGCATTTCGAATAGCCGGTTTGATGGTTTCCGTGCAGGTCAGGACCATCTCCACATCGGTGGGGAACGGGATCTTTTCCTGCTTTGTCTTCTGCAAAGCTTCTTCGGTCAGCGCCCCCACGTCGCCGATAGCACGAGCCGAGAAGTGTTCAAATTGATTGGATGCACCGAAGGGCTCTTTCTGCATGAGCCGCTCTGGATTCATGGAAAAGATCTCTACCTCGCCTCTGATCTCCACTGATTTAAACTGATGGGTTTCGATCAGTGTACAGGTGATATCCTTGAACTTCTGAAGCTTGATATCGTTCCCGGCAGTATCTTTCATCACATTGCCGTTGGCGTCCAGTACATAGTCAAACCCATCTGAAACTTTTTTGTTAAAAATTTGATCCGTATCCTTAACTCCGTCAGGCGAAACCATGATCTGGAGCAAATTAACGATTACCATATAGTCATACTTTGCATTCTCATCCACATGTTTGAAATGGTATTCCACCCATTCATTTTCCAGTCCCCGGGTATCAAATGAGATCAGGTCGTCTTCCACCTGCCTGGGCAATTGAAGAGGTGACTTATTTTGAACCTCCACTATCACCTTACTTATGCCTTTCATTCGTGCATCATAGATCATCTCATCAATCTGTGCGTATTGTCCTCCACTGTATTCAGAAGCCTTCATCAACTGGTAATAAGCATTCCGGTAATCCTCCTTTTGCAGGGCATTTTCCAATAAACCCTTACCATTGGAATAGAAGAAGTCAGCCGCTTTGCGTTTAGCCTCCACTATTTCAGCATCATAATCCACATAATCATAACTGAAAGACTTTCCATCTACCGTCAAAGGCGTTACTGTACGGACCTTTCTTTGCCGTTCCTTCAGCATGTTGTACCTGCTGAAGATCTCATCATAGCTATCCGGATTATTTTCCATCTTAAGGTATTTGATCCGCTCATAATCCCTCTCATTCGCCATCCGAAATGCACGGTCCATTTCAGCTGCGGATTTTGCATCTGGCTTTCTGATCAATTTTTTAGTGGTCTTGTCAATGACTGCATCATAATTCCCCTTTTGCAGCTTCTTTGTAGTGGATCCACATCCGGCTAATAACAAAGCTGCCATGGTAATAGTAAAAATCTTTTTCATGGTTCATGGTTTTGTCAGAGCTAATTTAATGTATATGATCGAGTAGGGAGCGGAAAATTATCAACTAATTTCCTGCTACCCTCTCACACCA
>CAZURA010000173.1:0-10733 GCA_964622985.1 uncultured Bacteroides sp.
AAGCAATGAACAGGTATACCTAACGAAAAAGAGGGTATCCTTTTGAGACACCCTCCTCTTTTTTTGTGGCAGACCGGCTACATTTGTTTACAAATGAAACTTTATGTACGTTTGAATTTGCATATGAGAGTAGTGATCAGTTTGATAGGAATTGCAGCTTCACTGATGCTGAACGGACAGAACCAACTGGATGATCAGGGAAGAAAAACTGGACCGTGGAAAGTGGATTATCCCAATGGGAAAACCCTGTATGAAGCCACCTTCAAAGAAGGAAGACCCATTGGGGAAATGATACGATACCATGAGAATGGTGCCGTAAGAGCCAGAATGATGTTCGATACCCTGGAAAACCGGAGTTATACTACATTATATTATAAGAACGGGAAACAAGCTGCAGAAGGTTGGTACGAAAATAAAGTGAAGGATTCAGTGTGGACCTACTTTTCTCAATTTGACGGGACAGTGAGGATCAGGGAACCTTACCTGGAAGGGAGAGTGCATGGAATGGTCAGGAGCTTCTATCCGAATGGTAATGTTTCTGAGGCGGTATCCTGGCAAAATAACCAGAGGCAAGGTGAATGGAAACGATTTTATTCAGATGGATCTCACCGGTTAATAGGCCACTATGAAAACGATCTTCTGAATGGTACTTATGCTGTTTTTTACCCGGATAGCACCCTCAAAATGAAGGGAATGTATGTGAACAACCTCTCAGAGGGTAAATGGAGGTTTTATGACCACAAGGGGATAGAAATATATACCATTGAATACCGTTTGGGAAAAGCCATTGACCGGGAGGAATATCTGAAAATGATTCAGGATAGTATAAATTCATTCAAACCGATCACCGAACCTGAATCACTACAACACTTTTAACATGATGTTCAGGCTTATTTGCGGGATGCTCCTGTGGGCATCAGTTGCTTCATCACAGCAGATTGCCGAAGGTGTATATTGGGTCTACTTTACCGATAAGAACGTAAACGGCTACACACTCGACCAGCCTGAAATGTTCCTTTCCGAGCGGTCGGTGCACCGCAGAGCCTGGCAGGGGCTCTCTGTCGATCACTGGGACTTGCCTGTTACGCAAACCTATGTAGATGAAATATCTGCTTTGGGTGCCGAGATCAAACACATTTCCAAATGGTTGAACGGTATAGCCATTATCGATGCAGATTCGGTGCTATTCAAAGAGATCCTTGACAAACCGTTCACCACAACGACTGCCTGGAAACCGGAGGACACTGATCAGTATGTTCCTCCTGCTCCCACCGGATCCCGGTTTGCCCTACCATTGGAAGAGTCACCAGATTACCATTACGGAGTGGCCACGGAACAAATAACCATGCTCAGTGTAGATAGGTTGCATGATCTGGGCTATACGGGGAATGGAGTCTGGATCGCGGTCCTGGATGCAGGATTTCGCGACGCAGATCTGCTCCCTTCTTTTCAATCGATGATCAGTGAAGGGAGGCTACTGAATACCAGAAACTTTGTGAGAGAGGTAGATGTATTCAGGGAGAATTCCGCTCACGGAATGTACGTTTTGTCGATCATGGGTGGAGAATGGGACGGAAATATGGTGGGGAGTGCTCCACATGCCGGTTATATGCTGTGTACGACCGAAAATGTGGACCAGGAGACTCGTATTGAGGAGATTGCATGGGTAGAAGCTGCAGAATATGCAGACAGTCTCGGATTTGACGTAATCAACACCTCCCTGGGTTATTCCGATTTTAACGGCACCGACTTTGATTATACCTATCTCCAGATGGATGGAAAAAGCACCTTCATATCCAAAGCTGCTTCCCTTACCGCATCCAGGGGAATGATTTGCTGCAATAGTGCGGGGAACTCGGGCAACGATCCCTGGTATTACATAACAGCACCGGCTGATGCTTCCGACATTTTGGCTGTGGGTGCAGTAGACAGTTCACAATTCATCGGATATTTCAGTTCCAGAGGACCCTCCTTCGATGGTAGGATCAAACCAGAAGTGGTGACCATGGGGGTAGCTTCAGGTGTTCAAAGTCTGAATGGCGGAGTTGCCAGAGGAAACGGAACTTCATTTGCTTCTCCCGTACTGGCCGGTTCGGTGGCTTCACTCTGGCAGGCTTGTCCTGAAATACCGGCAAAAGAGTTGATCCAAAAGATTCTGCAGAGCAGCGATCGGTATAATAATCCGGGGGCAGATTATGGATTCGGACTCCCGGATTTCACCATGGCTTATGGAAGTATCTCCCATGTGGCCCCAGGTGAAATGATAATTTATCCCAATCCGGCACAAAGCCATATCATGATCAGGCTGTCTGAGGATGTGACAGGTCACCACCACCTGAAGATGTACGATCTGAGCGGCAGAATGGTCCTCTCCAGGGAGATTGATATTCCCGGAAGTATATTATTACCTGCGACACTCCAGCCTGGTGTTTTCATCCTGGAGGTGAAGACAGAGCATACCCTTTATCGAAACTGGATCATTAAAGAGTAATGGCTGAAAAATCTCTTTCTTTATCGCAACTCCTCATGCAGGTTAAAGAGGCCCTGGATAAGGGATTTCCAGGCTCGTACTGGTTTGTGGCCGAAATCCTTGAACTGCACGAAAACCGTAATGGTCACTGTTACCTGGAACTGATCGAAAAGGACCCGCAAAATGACTCCCTGTTAGCCAGAGCCAAAGGTACTATCTGGGCTTCCAGATACAGTATGATTCGCCCGTTCTTCGAGACCTCAACCGGAACACGGCTAAAAAGTGGAATCAAGCTTCTTTGCAAGGGATCAGTTGAATTTCATGCACTTTATGGTTTCAGCTTGAATATCACCGATATAGATCCCGCCTATACCCTGGGAGATCTGGCCAGAAAGAGGCAGGAGGTCATTCGCAGGCTCAGGGAAGAGGGAGTAATGGAGATGAACAAAGAGATTCCCTTCCCTGAAGTTCCCCAACGAATAGCTGTTATCTCCTCTGCAAGTGCAGCAGGCTATGGGGATTTCATGGAGACCATCCGGCTGAACAGCCATGGATTCATTTTCAATACGACGTTGTTTCCGGCGGTAATGCAGGGCGAGGATGTTTCAGGATCCATCACTGCTGCCATGGATAAAATCTTTGATTCCCTTTCGCAATTTGATTGTGTTGCCATCCTCAGAGGGGGAGGGTCTAAAGCCGATCTGGAGAGTTTTAACCATTACGATCTGGCTTACTATATCACCCAGTTTCCACTCCCGGTTATCACAGGGATAGGGCACGATAGGGATGAATCGGTTGCCGATATGGTGGCTGCTAAAGGCCTCAAAACTCCCACAGCTGTTGCCGAGTTCCTGGTGGACCAACTCCTGACTTTTGAATTTCGGTTATCGGCCCTGCATGATCAGCTTACTTCGACCGTAAAACAGATCACCCAGATCCACTCTTCCATTCTGGAACGGTACCAGAGTGACTTGATTCACCTTTCCACAAGCTTTTTACAAAAGAAATCAGAGCAGTTGCAACAGGTTCTTCAGTTTCTGGGTAGAGGAGTGGAAAACTTGCTGATCAGAAAGAGGGATCACCTTAAGTTATTGGAGACACGTACCGGGCTGGTAGATCCGGTCAATGTAATGAAAAGGGGGTATACCATGACCCTGGTGGGTCAGAAGCTCATCACAAATACTTCAGATGTAAAACCGGGAGATATTTTGGAGACCAGGCTCCTGGATGGTAAAATCAAGAGTAAAGCAGAAAAAATATCCGGAAAAGATGACAAAGAGTAAGACAAGTTACAACGAGGCAATTGAGGAGATTGAATCGATTCTCCAAAAGATCGAGGAAGGGGAGCTGGGAGTTGATGAACTGACCGCAAAAGTGGCACGGGTCACAGAGTTGTTAAAAATGTGTCGTGACCGTCTACACAAGACAGAAGCTCAGATCGATAAGATTTTGGAGGATGAGTGATCACCGATCACTCAAAGATATTTGGTTAGGGATTCCATCAATTCATACACCTTGATAGGCTTGCTGAGATAATCATCACAACCGGCCTTTTGGCTGATCTCGCGTTCCCCTGCCATGGCATAGGCAGTCTGAGCGACCACTCTCACCTCCGGTCGCTCTTTTTTTATGATCTCTGTGCACTCATATCCATTCAAAAGAGGCATATTGATATCCATTAGCACCAGGTCGAGATCTCTGTGTTCCCTGAACAACTCCAGGGTCTCTTCCCCATCCTTTGACCAGAGGATCTCTATACCGGTATCCCTTAAGGCCTCGTACAGGTAGTAGTAGTTTGAATGGTCATCCTCCGCGATAAGTACCTTTTTCCCTTCCCAGGACCTTTCGGAAGATCTGGGAGCCTTAAGTTTTGCTTCATATTTCAGAGGCACCTCATTCCTTGGCAGAGTGAACCAGAAGGTGGCGCCTTCTCCTGATATTGACTTAACTCCAATCTCACCGCCCAGAATCTCAGTCAGGTTTTTCGAAATGGCCAGTCCCAGTCCGGTCCCGCCGTAAAGCTTGGTCCTTGTCTCATGTCCCTGTGTAAAACGCTCAAAGATCACTTTCTGCTTCTCCTCCCTGATCCCGATCCCGGAGTCCTTCACGTAAAAGTATACACCGTTTCGATGATTCTCCAGCCCCAGAACAATCTCTCCTTCTTCTGTGAATTTAACAGCATTGCTAAGTAGATTAATGAGGATCTGCTTGAGTCTGAACGGATCGGTATAAATGGCCAGGTCATTGGCTGACCAGTCCCATTGTACCCGAATGGTAACCTTATTCTTCCCTGTGCTCTTGATGTGCTGTAAGTACATCAGATGCAGCTCTTTATAGAGTTCTCTAACAAAGCATTCGGAAATATGGATACTGACCTGTCCTGCTTCAATCTTAGCTACATCAATAATATCATCAATCAGCCTCATCAGGTCGTCTGCCCCCTGGTTGATCTGAGATATAAAATCTTTCCTCTCTGCCGCACTGATCTCTTCATCCGAAACCAGGTCCGCAAATCCTACAATGGCATTCATGGGTGTCCTGATCTCGTGTGACATGTTGGAGAGAAAGGCAGTTTTTAGCTTGTCGGACTCCTCCGCTTTCAATTTGGCTTCAATGAGCCTCCGCTCTGCCTCTTTTCTCATTGAGATGTTCTTCAGAATGAACACCATCGACTCAGGTTTACCATCACTGGTGTAGATAGCCCCACTGGATACTTCAGCATTGAAAAAGCTCTTATCTGGACGCATTGCCTTGTATTCCAGGTTCTTCAGATAGCCTTTCTCCCATGTTTCCTTGAAGTCACTGATCGCCCTTTTCCAATGATCCGGATGGAAAATGCTGAAGATCTTCTCCCCGTACACCTGATCCTTGTTCACTTGGAAAGCTTCATGAAAAGCGCTGTTAAAATCGGTGATCCTCCCTTTCGGATCCACCACAATCATCGAATCGGGCATCGATTCGAAAATCCTCAGCTGACGCTCCTGGGAAGACCTGATATCATCCTGGTGCCGGCGCCTTTCAATAGCCAATGCTATCTGGTCGCTGGCAAACTCAAGCAGGTATGCATCAGATTCCGTAAACACCACATCGTCCGAGTAGGATTGAACCGCAAATACACCTATGGTCTTACCCTCATGTTCAAGTGGTACACCGAGCCAGCTCACACAGGGTGCTCCTACGGGTTCTATTTCACCCAGTTCGGTCAACTCTTTCTCCCTCTCCACGTCCACCAGCTGGGCTACCCCGGTGCGTATCACGTAACTGGTGAGTGTTTTACGGGCAGGGAATTCGGTGAAATCATCCTTCTCATCCTCCATGAAGGGCAGTGCGAGAGTATCTGTCTCCTCGTTATAAAGTGCCAGAAAACAATTGGTGGTATCTACCACCCTTCCCAGTGACTCCCTGATCTTCACATAGAGTTCGTCCAGGCTCTGGGTAGTACTTACAGCGTCTGAAATGTCAAATAACACCTGCTTGACCAATTCATCCCGCTTTCTCTCATCTATATTTTCGTGTATCCCGGTGAGCCGGGTAGTATTTCCTTCCGTATCATATCGTACCGCTTTCCCTATGCTGCGGATCCAGGTATAATCGCCAACCTTGGTTCTGAGTCTGAACTCAATCTCAAACGAGGCATCCCTGTTCTTGATAACTTCCTGAACAGTCTGGACCGACCGTTCCTGGTCATCCGGGTGCAACAGGTTGGTCCACGTGTCAAGCTCATGAGGCAAGTCATCCGGGCCATAACCCAACATGGAGAACCAGATGGGTGAAAAATAGACTTCATTGGAGATGAGATCCCAATCCCAAAGACCCAGATCGGAGGCTGTAAGCGCCAGGTTAAGCCTTTCTTCGCTCTGACTGAGCGCATCCTGAGACACTCTGGATTCAGTGATATTCCGGGCTACTGCAATAACTGACTCGATGCTTTTGGATGTACTGGTCTCGGGATAAAGCCTCCACTCAAACACCAGGATGCCATTCTCTATTTCAAGATCAAAAACGATGGTATGGGATTTCCCCGTAGAAAAAACCTCTTTCAGTGCCTCTTCCCAGATGACTACTTTATCCTTCGGGAATACACCCATTTCTTCATGGGTTTTATTCAGGAAATGCTCAACCTTGATCCCGGTCTGATCCTCAGCAGCCTTATTCACGAATATATGTCTCAATTGAGGATCAAAACGCATGATCACATCCGGAGAGTTTTCTGCAAGTGCCCTGAAATGTTCCTGTGATTTCTGCAAAGAGCGTTCCGTCTCTTTCTGCTTGTTGATATTCTCCGTGACCAGCAGGAGACTGCGTCTCTCACTGATCAGCACCAGAGAGAGTGAGTTGCGGGTCCATATCTTCCTGCCGGATTCGGTTACAGTACACCATTCAACAGAGACCGCCTCCCCTCTACTGGCTTCTTCCACCAATTCTCTTACTCGCTCCTTGGAATACCCCTCATCCGGATTGAGAAAATCCTCCACCTGGAGACGGTTAATATCTATGTTTTCATCGTTGAGTTCAAATATCTCCAGAAACCGGGGATTATGGTCGGTGACTTCAAAGGTTTCTGCATCGAACAATACAAATCCAGTATGAGCTGATTGAAAAATGGACCTGTACCTTTCCCTCGATTCTTTCATGGCATTCTCGAACTCCTGCCTCTGCTCGACGACCTTGAAATACTTCCTGGATGCATAGATGGAAGGCACCAGCTTGTGCAGTTGATCTTTCACCACATAATCCCAGACATCAGATAAAATCAGTTTGGCTGCCTCTTTTTCGTTCTTCTCATCCACCGCAAAAATCAGCAGGGTGTTTGCACAGCAGGGTTTCAATTCCCCAAGCAAAAAGTTGCGATCTGCACTGGAAATTTCATAGGTAGCCAGGACGAAATCAGGACGATCTTCGTTTAATCTCTTTTTCAATTCAGCTTGGCCGGCACATTCATAATGGATCACATCCATCTTTCCCTCTTTAAGGGACAAGAGGACTTTCTCCTTTAAGTTTGAGTCAACCTGCCAAAAACAGATACTGATTTTCAGACGGGACATCAGGATTCAATCTACATTCCATGGTTAAGTCGTTAAAGTACGGAAAAATGCGGAATGTAACTTACAAAAGATGTCAGAATTTCAGGCGAATCCCTGCCATTAGATGCATCCCTGCCTGTGGATAAAAGCCATCTATGACACCTTCGTTCCCCTCGTAATAATACCTGTAAATCCATGCATTGGTCTCATATTCTGTATTAAAGAGATTGGATACCTGGAATCGCAGGACGATCTCCTCCATAAATGCCGGGTAGAAAGAATATGAAATTTGCAGATTGTTGATAAAATAAGGGTCCAGGATCCTATCCTCCGAGGAGGTGTTGTCAATATACTGTTTCCCAACATAGCTGGAGACCAGGTTCAGATGGAGGTGCTTCAATGGTTCCAAATCGATATGACTGTTGGCAATAATCTCTGGTGAAAATGAGAGATCGGTAGATCCCAGGGTCTCCTCCACCTGGTAAGGCTCATTCTCAGGATCTGACCAGTAGTCCCAATTATCCACATATCCCCTGTAATCGACAATCTTGTTTCTGCTTATTGTGGCATTCACATCCCATCTCAGCCAACTGGCAAGACGGGCTCCCCCAGCCAGTTCAATCCCAGCCCTGTAACTATCCTTCACATTGGTCATGACTGCACTGCCCACATCATTGATCTCACCGGTTAGTACCAGCTGATCGGTATAATCCATGTAATATAGATTGGCATTGATATGGAAATCACTGCCCGTCATACTATACCCGGCCTCATAATCGAGCAGGGTCTCCTTTACAGGAACCGGTCCGGCGGGATCTGCATCCACGAAATTGCTGCGATTGGGCTCCCGGTTGGCCCGGGCAATGAAGAAATAACTCCTCTGGTTGGGACCCATCTGCAGGTTAATACCTGCTTTGGGATTGAAGAAGAGGTAATCGTGTTCCTGGGAGATATCCCTCAGATCGTCGTCTGCACCTTCGATACCGTATTCGATTCCCCTCAACTGCAGATCCGCGAAAAGGGAGACCACTTCGCTGGCCTCAAAAGTACTCTTCAGGTAGCTGTTCCAGTCTGTTTTTACCCCTCTGTTTTCATACCAACGGTGACGGATCTCGCTGTTCCCGGAATTTCTGGCCCAGATTACTGTACCGAAATGGTCCCCATCATACCTGTTCCATCCCCCTCCCCAAATGGCATGGAATCGATTATCCCGGTAATGAAGTCCGCCCACTATCCCGTAAAAATCGTTATCTAACCATTTACGGCGAATGAGGTCGGTTTCTGTAATCGTATCACTCCCGGTGATCACAGGGTCCAACAGGTAGTCCGAAAGTGACTCATCCTCCTTGTACTGCTCGTAATAGCCTGCTCCGGCCGTATAATGAAGAGCACCATGGGCATACCATCTTGTATGAAAAGCCCTTGAGAAATGTAACTGGTAGTGTACCTGTTTGTAGTGGTCAATCTGATTATCATAGTAGATCGTATTCCCATCGGTATCACTATAAGCCCCCAGCTCATTGAATGTCCGGTGAGAATCGAGAAGGTAAGAGGGTACCCCGTTCCAGGCCTGGTATAACTCCTCCGTTCCCGAAAAGGTGATAAACTTTACCAGGGTTTTCGAATCATGGTATCCTGCTGCCATATAATAGGATTGAAGATCGGTCCACGAGCGATCCATATACCCTTCGGAACTGAGATCTGAAAGCCTCAGGTCCATTGTAAAGTGTTCCTTAATAAGCCCTGTTCCTGCAGAGATCGCATGCCGAAAGGTACGGAATGAACCCAAGGTACTTTCGTAACTGGCATAAGGCTCCTTCTCCACTTTCCGGGTCATGAGATTCACGCTGGCACCAAAAGCAGGTGCTCCATTGGTAGAGGTTCCCACTCCCCGCTGAATCTGAATGTTATCCATGGAAGTGGCAATATCGGGGAGGTCCACCCAGTATACCGAATGGGACTCCGCATCATTCAGGGGTATACCATTGATGGTCACATTGATCCTGTTGGCATCAGTACCCCGGATCCTCATGGAGGTATATCCGATCCCGTGTCCCGCATCGGATGAGGTCACCAGCGAAGGTGTGGAGGATAGCAGATAGGGTACATCCTGACCAAAATTCCGGGTTGTGATCTCCTCCCTGTCCATCTCCGAATAGGCCACAGGAGTTTGTGTCCCTGCCCGGGTAGCCGAAACAATGACCTCTTCTCCCATGTAGGGGACCCGGATCATCCCGATCTCACCCAAGTGCAGATCAGAATTTACTGTCACAGACTCTTCATAGGACTCATACCCCACAAAGGTGATAGTTAGCGTATAGGACCCTCCCGGTATGTTTTCCATCGCGAAAGATCCATTCACTGAAGTTACTGTTCCTCTGTTCAATTCGCCAATTAACACATTTGCACCCGGCAGGGGATTCTGCTCCTCATCTTTCACATTCCCTGAGATGCTGAACTGATTGAATGCAGGTATGACCAGAGAGGCCAATACAAGCAACATTGCTGTCCGCTTCATAATTCTCCATTAAAACCATTTAACATATGATCTTCTTTATCCCTACACCGGCATTATCCGGATCAGGTTCTAAGGGTATAATCTCAGCCTGCTGTTTAAGGCACCCCCTTAGGGAAGTTCATGACAAATGTACAAATATTGTATTTTTGTGACAACTTACAGCGTATGAATTTAGCCCATCATCTTCATCACCGGATCTTCCAGATCATATCTTCTGTGGCTGAGGAAGTGGATAAGGAGGTTTTCGTTATCGGTGGTTTCGTGCGTGATCTGCTGCTTGAGAGATCGGATCCGCCTTCTAAAGATATTGATATTGTGGTCGTAGGGAGTGGTATTGAGATGGCTGAAAAGGTAAGGAAAGCCATTGGTGAAGAGGTTCCGCTCACCCGGTTCAAAAGTTTTGGTACGGCCATGTTGAAGTGGGGGGATACCGAAATAGAGTTTGTAGGAGCCCGGAAGGAATCTTATCGAACAAGCTCCAGGAAACCACTGGTGGAAGATGGGACGCTGGAGGATGACCAGAACAGGCGCGATTTTACCATCAATGCGCTGGCCATTTCACTGCATCCCAAAACATTTGGCGATTTACTCGATCCGTTTGGTGGCCGCAGGCACCTGGAAGAGCAGTGTATTACCACACCTCTTGATCCGGGAAGTACTTTTTCCGATGATCCCCTGAGGATGATGAGAGGTATCCGCTTTGCCGCACAGCTGGAATTCC
>CAZURA010000174.1:0-10675 GCA_964622985.1 uncultured Bacteroides sp.
TGAACCTGTTGAATATAAATTAATTAAACGTATGTAACATGTGCATACCCCAGTTCATAGAAATACGTAATCGGTTCGAAGATCGATTACGTATTTTTTTCTGCAGTCGCTTCACAAGTGCAAAAAATAGTGCTATATTTGCGGCCTATTCGAAAAATGCAACCAAGTAACTATTAATAAACAAGTTAAAAATGCAAAATAAAGGCGCTATCAGGTTCTTCACGATTGTTCTGGCCCTTGTAAGTATTTACCAGCTTCTGTTTACTGTCTTTACACAGAAAGTAGAACGGGATGCCAGGAACTTTGCCAACGGTGATGTTCGCGTTGAGCGGTCGTACCTCGATTCCATGAAAGGAGAGGTGGTCTATAATGTACTGTTCAAGAAGTATACTTACCAGGAGTGTAAGGAGCGTGAGATCAACCTGGGTCTCGACCTGAAAGGGGGAATGAATGTGATCCTGGAGATCGCTGTGGAGGATATTATTCGTTCACTGGCAGCTCCGCAATATCTGACCGATCCGATTTTTACAGAGACCATGTCTCTGGCATCACAGAAGAAGAGAAACAGTCAGAGTGACTTTGTGGATCTTTTTGCCGATGCTTTCGAAGAGCTAAATCCCAGCGCTCAACTGGCGCAATTTTTCATGACCCCCGGTACCCGCGGTGAGATTGACTTTAATACCACCAATGAGGATGTGGTTACTTTTTTGAAGGAGGAGGCGGACAGGGCCATTGATAATTCCTATAATGTTTTGAGGAACCGGATTGACCGGTTTGGTGTGGTGCAGCTGAACATTCAAAAGCTGGAACGACAGGGCAGGATCCTGGTAGCTCTTCCTGGTGTAAAAGAACCGGAAAGGGTGACTAAATTGCTCACAGGGACCGCCAATCTTGAATTCTGGACCACCTATCAGGCAGCCGAAGTGTGGACCTACCTGGAAGAGGCTAACTCTAACCTGGCCAGCATATTGCAGATGGACGATGAGGTGACTGCCACAGAAGATACAGAAGAAGCAGTAGCGATTGAGGAGGATACTGAACCTACCGAGGAGATCTCGCTGCTGGATATACCAGAAGAGGAGCTTTTGCTGGATACCACCGGACTGGATCTGCTTTCCGACCTGGATTCTACCCAGTTGTTTGATGACCAGGAAGTGCAGTTCTACCGTGATAATCCGTTGTTGGCTGTGCTGACCCCCTATCTGGATAACCAGCGTCAGTTTATTCCCGGATCCACTGTGGGTGTGGTGCTGCTCAAAGATACTTCCAAGGTCAATGAATATCTTTCTATTCCCCAGATCCGTCAGCTGTTTCCTTCAGACTTGAAATTTGCCTGGCACTTCCAACCCGATGGTGACGACCAGCTGTTTATCAGGCTCCATGCATTGAAGACGACCCGGAACAACCAGCCGGCCATGGAGGGTAAATATGTTACAGATGCCCGCGTTGCCACCGATCCGTATACCGGAGCATTTGAGGTGAGCATGAACATGAACTCGGAAGGCGCCAAGAAGTGGGCCAACCTTACCCGGGAGAATGTGGGAGAGGCGCTGGCGATTGTATTGGATGAACTGGTCTATTCTGCACCCAGCGTAAGTGAAGAGATCAAAGGAGGGAGTTCTTCTATTTCAGGAGGTTTTACCCAGGCCGAGGCGGATGACCTGGCCAATATATTGAAATCAGGGAAGATGCCAGCACGTGCACGAATTGAATCGAGTGAAGTGATAGGACCCTCCCTGGGAGCCAAATCGGTGAAAGACGGATTGAACTCTTTCATGATTGCCTTTGTAGTGGTTCTGGCCTACATGGTCTTTTACTACAGTAGAAGAGCCGGTTTTGTGGCAGACATTGCACTGCTGGCCAATATGTTTTTCCTGATCGGAGTTCTGGCCTCCCTGCAGGCTGTATTGACTTTGCCCGGTATTGCAGGGATCGTGCTCACAATAGGTATGTCGGTGGATGCCAACGTGCTGATTTATGAGCGGATAAGGGAGGAACTAAATGCGGGCAAGAACCTGAAGACAGCCATCAAGGATGGGTACAAAAATGCCTACTCGGCCATCTTCGATGCTCAGATCACCACCTTCCTTACCGGTCTGATCCTCTTTTTCTTTGGAACAGGGCCGATCAAAGGTTTTGCCACCACCCTGGTTATTGGTATCCTTACTTCCCTGTTCAGTGCGATCATCCTCACCAGGCTGATCTATGAACGGATGCTGAGTAAAGGGAAAGATATCACCTTTGACACCAAAGTCACCAGGAACGCGTTTAAAAACACTCACATCAATTTCCTGAAAAGCAGAAAAGTCTTCTATGTAATTTCTGTTGTAATTATACTGGGCGGAATAGCATCTCTCGCCACCAAAGGATTGAATCTGGGAGTAGACTTCTCCGGAGGCCGCAACTACGTGATCGCCTTTAAACAGGATGTGGAGACCACCGATGTGGCAAGGGACCTGGAAAATGTGTTTGGCGAGGCTCCTGAAGTCATTACCTACGGTACTAAAAGTACGGTGAGGGTGACTACCAAATATATGATTGAAGATGATCGTCCCGAGGCGGATTCCATCATCAAAGCTCAAATGTTTGAAGGCCTGCAGCCCTACCTGGTCGATGAGGTAGAGCTGAATGATTTCCTGAACGGACAAGAGTATATCATCAGTGCCCATAAGGTGGGTCCCACAATAGCCGATGATATTAAAAGAATAGCTGTGATTGTGATCTTTGCTTCACTGATCATTATATTCCTCTATATTCTGGCCCGGTTCCGTAACTGGCAATTTGGTCTTGGTGCCCTGGCTGCTCTGGTTCATGATGTGATGATCGTCGTTGGGCTGTTTTCCCTGTTGCATGGGGTGATGCCTTTCTCGCTGGAGCTAAATCAGTCTTTTATTGCAGCGATCCTTACGGTAGTGGGTTATTCCATAAACGATACCGTGGTAGTGTTTGACCGGATCAGGGAATTTGTTGGACTGCAGAAGAAGCGGGAACGCAGAGAGATCTTCAATACGGCATTAAACAGCACACTGAGCCGTACATTCAGTACCTCCCTGAGTACCTTCTTTGTATTGCTGGCCATCTTCCTTTTCGGCGGTGATGTGATCCGAGGATTTACATTTGCGCTGCTGCTGGGGGTAATAGTAGGAACCTATTCCTCAATATTTATTGCCACCCCGGTGGTGTATGATACCATAAAGAAGGACGAAACCATCCGGGTGTTAAAGGGGACTGTACGCAAATAAAGATTTATAAAAGCCTATTGCGGGGTGTGGGAGCTTACTTTAAAAATGAAGCCCACACCCCGTTTTGTTTCCAGGGATATGGATGGTTCCGCCTGCAGGTATTTTCTGAGCCTGGAGATAAAGACATCCATAGAACGGCCCAGAAAATAGTCATCCTGGCCCCATAATTCTTCCAGGATCTGCTCACGCTTTAACAGCGTGTTCTGGTTTTCGATAAGGTATCTGAGCAATTCTGATTCACGGGGGGTCAGGTTATACCTCTGATTCCCATCTTCGATAATAAGTTCGTTGAAAGAGATCTGGAGGCATCCCAGCCTGGTCGGTTCTGTCTGCTCCTTACCTGTCCGTTTCAGGATGTTGTGCAGACGGAGGACCAGTTCTTCAGCCTCAAAGGGCTTTGTAATGTAATCATCTGCACCGATCTTCAATCCCCTGAGCTTATCTTCCTTCTGGTTCTTGGCCGTAAGAAATACTACAGGCATCAAAGCATCCAGGGATCGAATCTCTCCTGCCAGGGTAAATCCATCCATGACGGGCATCATTACATCCAGGATACAGAGGTCCACATGATGTTGCTTAAATACCTCCAGCCCATGTTTACCATGATTGGCTGTATAGACCCTAAATCCAGACAGCTCAAGATACTGGGCCAGCACCTTCTGAAGATCAATATCATCTTCTACCAGTAGTAGATCCATAGGTAACAGGTATAAGTATGTTAAAAGTAGTACCATTTCCGGGAGCACTCCGGATTGTAATGGTTCCCTGGTGTGCTTCCACAATCTGCTTTACATAATAGAGACCCAGTCCCAATCCCTTGATTACCCTACGTTTCGCCTCTTCACCCCTGTAAAACTTCTCAAAAATGTGTTTCAGTTCATCTCTCCTGATACCGGGTCCGTTATCAGTTACCTGAATGGATAGGTAATCGTTTTGATGGTGAATTGTCAGGCCAATCCTGCAGGGGCTGGCACCATATTTGGCCGCATTAGAAAGCAGGTTATTGATGACCGTCGACATGTGTACCTCATCCATCCGATGGGTCTCATGTTCCAATTGAAACTGCATGTCAATTTCAGGGGATGATTTGTCCGGTTTCAGTGAGAATGCATTGATAAGTTCCCTGATCCATTGTTCAATGTGAACCTCAGTAAGCGTAAGCTTTACCTCATCTCTCTCCCAGATATTGATGTCCAGGATGCGATCGATCAGTTCCGACAGGTGACGGTTCTGACGTTTAATTAGTCCGGAAAGTTCTTCCACCTTTTCCTTTCTCTGAATAATCGAATGCTCTCCCAATGAGCTGGAAGCCACTGAGATAGTAGAGAGTGGAGTTTTCAGTTCATGGGTCATATTGTTGATAAAGTCGCTCTTCATCTCCGATAGCCTTTTCTGTATCAGCATGTTTCTCAGGGTGATGTAGAAGACTGAAAACACCAGTAGTAAGGTAAAAACAACCAGAAGGAGAATTAGCCTCATCTCCCTAAGGATCAATTGAGAGCGATTAGTAAAACTGATGAATATATCGTAGGAAATGCGAAAGAAATTCCGTTCATGGGTGTAAGTACCCGCATGTAAAGCATTTAGGGGCTTTTGAGGAACTATTAATGTATCAGGATAGATCAGCCGTTCGAATCCCAGATCCAAAAAGAAGAGTTCATTAAGATGCACCTGATAGGTAAATTCAGGATCCATACCGGCCTTGCGTATATAATCACCGATGTATGTTCTGGGTTGCACATACTCATTTAGGACCTCCTGAAATGCTTTAGCCGGGGGATGCTCAAGCGAATCAGGCAGGGAATACTGGTATTCCACTGCCAGATGGTCCAGGAGAAATAGGACGGAGTCAAAATCAAACCGGTAATCCTCTTTGTCAAATAGTGACATCCCCTCCTTCACCAGGTTGCCGTAATGGGTATCGAACTGTTCTTTCTTGGTTTGATAGGTCTCTGTAATAATTACATACTGTACTGCTATGACCACCAGTAGAGCGGCAGCAGATAACCCTATGAGAAAACGGCTTTTCACTTGTAGCTGTTCTGAAGCTAAGATAACACCTTTACCCAAGTGTTAACTGTCCATTAACACAGCATTAACCAAGTTGTACGCTATGGGGCCCTATTTTTGTAAGAGTAGATAACTATAAAGACAAACAGATATGAAGACACCAATAAAACTAAAACACCTGATACTGTTGCTGGCATTGCTGATATCAGGACCGTTTCTTCTGGCGCAGGAGAAGGAGGAAGAACTGGCTAAGAAACAGGATGTACTGGAGGAGCAAAAAGCCAAACAGGAAGAGAAGATGCTTAAAGAACAGAAGGAAATGCAGGAGGAGCAAAAAGCCATGCAGGCAGAGAAGATGCATAAAGCCCAGAAGGAAATGCAGGAGATGGAACTGCAGGCCAAGAAAAGAATGCTGGAACAACAACAGAAGATGCAACAACTGGAATATGAGTATCAGAAGCAGAAGAAACAACATGAACTGGAACGTTTGTCCAGGGAATCTTCCAGGGGTGTTCGTGCAGAAACACGTACCTCAGGAATTCGTTCGGAAGGTGACTACATGATAGCAGCCCCTTTTGTTCAGAGCAACCAGTCACAGTTGACCCTCAGGAACAATTTCGATGGGGGTTCCGACACATCCAAAGGAAAGTTTGAAGTGGGAGAGGATTCCCGGCACTTCAAGTGCATGATCAGTGGCAAAGTAAAGTCGGGAGATATATATATCAGCGTGAAATATCCTGATGGAAAGGTGTTTAAAGAGTTGAAGATCAATTCAGCAGCCGAAGTGAATTTTACTCAGTCCCGGACCATGAAAGATGGAGAGAAGGACAGGTACATCGGTTCATGGAGCTACGAGGTAAAGGCAAACAAAGCCGAGGGAATCTACATGCTGCAGATCATGACCTACTGAAACAGGTGATCTTAATTCCAATTACGTCCACGGCCATCCCGGCATTATGCCTGGGTGGCCTTTTTCTTCCCCGTGGAGGGATGTTTCTCGCAGTGCCTAAGCGAATGCGTAGCATGCGGTTCAGCACCGAGTAAAATAATCCCGAATTTATCTATCTTTGCATAAAATGAGGCAAAGATGCTAGGGACATTACTTTTTATCAGCGGGCAGGAAATCATATTTGCTTTATTGATTGCACTGTTATTGTTCGGCTCCAAGGAGATACCCAAGCTGGCCAGGACCTTTGGGAAAGGAATGAAGGAGTTCAAGAGAGCTACTGATGATATCAAACGTGAATTTGAAGACAGTTCTCCGGAGGTGATGGAGGACTTCAAAGACATTAAGAACAATCTCACAAAAGATGCCAACGACATTAAAAGGAACCTCACCAAGGATGCCGATGATATTGTGAAGGGCGTGAAGAAAAACCTGGACGTCGATTAGCTCCAGCCCGTCAACCCATGGTTAAAGAATACCTCTTACTGTTTTGTGGACTCCTGATTCTCTTTATCAGTGGAAAATTTGTGGTCGAGAGTAGTGTAGCCATTTCACAGCTGTTCCGTATTCCTAAAATGATCATTGGATTGACCGTGGTGGCTTTTGGAACCTCTGCTCCTGAATTACTGGTAAGTTTACAGGCTGCTTTTTCCGGATACCCTGAAATTGCCATGGGAAATGTAGTGGGAAGCAATATATCCAATATTCTTCTGGTACTTGCGATAACAGCCATCATATTCCCCATTCCCGTACCCAGATCCTCAGTGATACGGGATTGGCCCATTATGATGGCAGTCTCCCTGATGCTTTTTGCATTTTCATGGAATGGAGGTTTATCACGGCTGGAAGGTCTGATTCTTATCTTGTTATTGCTCCTCTATATTCTCTTTTCTGTTTTTCAGGCCAAAAGGATCATACATATCAGCAGAGATAGCCCGGAGCAAGCTACCATGTCCTGGTGGGTGGCCACTCTTATTTTTTTGGTTTCCTGTGTGGGACTTGCATTAGGAGCAGATCTGCTGGTTGACAATGCAGCGCAAATAGCAGAAGAGGTGGGTATTTCCAAAAGAGTAGTTTCCATCACCATGGTTGCTGTAGGTACCAGCATTCCGGAGGTGGCCACCAGCGTCATTGCAGCATTTAAGAAGGAGACTGATATTTCGGTGGGGAACATTGTGGGATCCAACATTATGAATATTCTGTCGGTGTTAGGATTCACCAGCGTGATTAATCCCATCCGGGTTGATACTGAAATAGCCCGGTTTGATATTCCCTGGATGCTGGCGGTGTCCTTGGTTCTTTTACTACTCATGTTACCAGCTTCCCGTTCACGCATTACCAGATGGGAGGGGATACTCATGATTGTGATCTATCTGTTGTATATTTACCTGATATTTTAAGCATAGATGATTCGGACAGAACAAATCACTAAGTCTTTTGGAAATCTACAGGTATTAAAAGGAATTAACCTGGAGATAGGAGCTGGAGAAGTGGTTTCCATTGTGGGAGCATCCGGGGCGGGTAAAACTACATTGTTACAGATTCTGGGCACGCTCAGCAAACAAGACCAGGGGAAGGTTATCATCAATAACATCCGTACCGACCAGCTGGTCAGCAATCAACTTGCCCGTTTCAGGAACCAACACATCGGATTTGTGTTCCAGTTTCATCAGCTTTTACCTGAGTTTAATGCCTTAGAGAATGTGTGTATCCCCGGGTTCATTGCCGGTAATCCAAGGAGTGAGGTAGAGGAGAAGGCCAAGGAGATTCTCGATTTTCTGGGTCTATCCGACCGGCTGGATCATAAACCTGCTGAACTGTCAGGTGGCGAACAACAACGTGTGGCAGTAGCCAGATCGCTAATTAATGACCCTGAAGTGATTCTGGCAGACGAACCTTCGGGGAATCTGGATACAGAGAATAAGCAGGAACTCCATAAGCTCTTTATCACCCTGCGGGAAAAGTTTCAAAAAACCCTGGTGATCGTTACCCATGACAGAGAGCTGGCGGGGATGGCTGACCGGATTATCACCATGAAAGATGGCCGGATTGAAGAATAAGCTTCCTAATGCTGATTTGAAAGAGTTCCTGGATGAAAAAGCAGATTGCTATAACTCCCCTGATTTTGTTTCTTCCGACCCCATCCAGGTTCCCCATCAGTTTGTAGATCAGTGCGACATAGAGATCTCGGCATTTCTTACTGCAACCATTGCCTGGGGCCAAAAGAGCACTATCATCACTAACGCGAGTAAGCTTATATCATGGATGCCCGGAGGGCCCTTAGAGTTTATTTTGAATGCTGATGAAGTGGAGATGGAGAGGTTTATTCCATTTGTACATCGCACATTCAACGGTTGGGATTGTATCTATTTTCTAAAGGCACTGAGGGCCATTTACAGGGATCACGGGGGACTCAAAGGTGTTTTCGAAGAGAGTTTTGCATCCTCCGGCGATCTATTTCAATCAATCTCTGTTTTCAGGGAAACCTTCTTTTGTGTGGGAGACCCGGGACGAACAGCCAAACATGTGGCTAACGTAGAAAAGGGTGCAAGTGGAAAGAGGATCAATATGTTCCTCAGATGGATGGTTCGTCAGGACGGGAGAGGGGTGGATTTTGGGATATGGGACCGAATTCCGGCACATGCCCTCTACATTCCCCTGGATATCCACACGGGAAATGTGGCCCGGAAGCTTGGACTGCTAAAAAGAAAGCAAAACGATTGGAAAGCGGTGAGTGAGTTGACGAATCGTTTACGAACCTTCGATCCCGACGATCCCATCAGGTATGACTTTGCCCTGTTTGGTCTGGGTTCGTTTGAGAAATTCTGACCTCCTCTTCCTCGAAAGAGATCTCGTACTCCTCCAGCTCTTTCAACACCGGATTGTAGATATCGGGATGGATGGGCAGCTGTACTCCGGTTTCACTTATGGTTCCTTCAAGGATCCTACGGGTGATCATGGCCAGCGGCAGTCCCACGGTCATGGACATGGCAGTATGCCTGGTATCCTTCCCGATGCAGACCAGGGTAGAGTACCTTTTCTTGTGCACTCCCTCATGCATGAAATCGAACTGATGCTGCATCACGATCATGTCTTTGTCATCCGGATCGAGGCTCCATTTTTCTTCCAGGATCTTTTGCAGCACTTTAGCCGGGGTCAAACCGGGTATTCCGATTTTCTTATCTTCGAAGATGCCCAGCCATTTCAATCTTTCCATCATGCTGGAGTCCTCTTCGAAACCGAGATAGCGGGCCAGTTTCGTTTCCACCGGAATATCGATGCAATACGCCATAAAGCTATTGATGAACTCCCGGTAGGTCATGTTTTCCGTATCCTGCATTACATAGGAATCATCGGTAGCTCCCAGTTGTACGAAAATGTCCCACGCTTTACAAAATCCGGGTCTGCGGATGGTTCCCCTGAACATGGTTTGCAGATCATGAAGCCCGTAGGTTTCCCTGTAGGTGAGCGAATCCCTGTTACCGTAGACCTCAAAATCGCCCATTCCGGGTACCTGAATGATCTCCTCCCGTTGAAATACCTTGTTATAAGGAATGTATTTGAATTTCCCGTTGTGCAGGAATCGGGCTCCCTCTTTTCCGGCCAGGATCACATTCCTGGGGTTCCATGTGAATTTATAATGCCAGGGATTATTCTCAAATCCAGGAGCCACCAGTCCCCCGGTACTCGACTCAAAAGCCAGCAATTCACCTCCCTCGGCTTTGATCTTGTGGATCATCTGCATGGCCGACATATGATCAATTCCCGGATCCACACCACACTCGTTCATTAGGATAATCCCTTTTTCCTGTGCTTTGGCATCAAGCGCCTTTATGGCTGGTGAGAGATAGGAGGCGGTCACCATATTCCTGCCCAGTTCCACACAGGTTTCTGCAACCAGGTGATGCATTCTGGCGGGTAACAGACTGACTACCACATCGGCTTGCTCCACCTCCTTTTTGCGTTGATCGGCATGATGTACATCAAAATTAAATGCCTCTCCGTTGGAGTGACCTTCAATTTTTTCCAGGGCATGTTCCACATTAATATCACCTACCCTGACTTTCCATCGATTATTGGAATGGTCCAGAAAATATCTAATCAGAGAATTGGAAGAGAGTCCTGCTCCTAAGACGAGGATGGTTTGCATAAAGTGAAATTTGAGCGCTAAATATACTAAACCCCATGATCTCCTGTGAGCCTGGGGAAAATACTATATAACATGTAAGTTCCTTTATTTTCCAAGCTGATTCTTCAGGATCCTGGCAATATACTTGCCAATAATATCAAACTCAATATTTACTACGGTCCCTTTCTTGATCTGGTGGAAATTGGTCACCTCATAGGTAAATGGAATAATGGCTACCTGAAAAGATCTAACCCTGGAATTCACAACCGTCAGACTTACTCCATTAAATGAGACCCATCCCTATACCACGGTAATAAGATCCACACACTGACCATCAAAATCAAACAT
>CAZURA010000175.1:0-10665 GCA_964622985.1 uncultured Bacteroides sp.
GTTCGACGGAAGCCTGAACCGGATCGGAGCCTATGTGGTGGGGACACGGGCCGCCCAGAAGGCCGTACTTACCGCGCTGCTCAATCCCACTGAGCAGATTCGCGCCTACGAAGAGAAGGAAAAGAACTTCGAGAAGCTGGCCCTGCTTGAAGAGGCCAAATCAAAACCTTTTGGAGCCGTCTGGGACTATTTCTGCTTGAAAAATGACGTGCCCGCAGGGGATGACTATATCGGGGAGATCCAGCAGTACGAAAAAGAGATCCTGAGCAAGCGATAGCATTTCGCAGTTTTAGCTGCATTTGCCGTGTTAAACAGGGTAAACCTCATGAATGTATTTTCTGGCTGAAGAGGGAGTTAGTTTGGACCGCTTCAACGTGAGTCCGGTATGCTCGCCCACCCGTGCCGAGGTGCTTGCCGGCAGATACCATGCCCGTAATCCAGGTTCTGACTGCTATAGGATGATATTTTTTCTGAATCCCAGAGGTCTGCGCGGCCTTCTTCCAGGAGTTCGGCACTGCTGGCCGCCCATGCCAGGATAATGATGCTTAAACCAATACGTGCTTTTTTCATGGGAGTGTTTCTTTGTTTAAAATTGCTCCTCCCTTATGGGTTTGCTATTCAGAGAGATACATCAATGTATTTATTTTTTTCTGTCATCGGTAGAATAACTCAAATGAGACACATGAATGATTTGGTCAATGCCTTGATTGAATTTGGTAAGCAGACCCGGCATGGGATGCCTATTTTAGGGCCTGAGAAATGAATACTATGACCAATGCTATTCACCCCGATTTCACCAACATCCTGAAGGTGCTACATAACCAGCGCCCGGACTACCTGCCGCTGTATGAGCATCACATCGACCACCCTTTTATCTCCAAGGTCCTGGGGGAGGACCTGAATGCAGAAGGCCTAAAGGGCAATGAACTGGAAGGCTATTACCACAAGGTTATCGGCTTTTGGAAGGACATGAGCTACGATGCCTTTGATTTTGAGGCAGCCATCTGTGACATTTTTCCCGGGCATGGAGCCATCATGGGCGGGATGCTGGGACCCATCCAGACCCGGGAGGATTTCAATGCCTATCCCTGGGAGGATCTTCCCCGGATCTTCCGGGAGACCTATAGGCCGCATTTTGAAGCGATCCGCAGGGCACTGCCCGAGGGGATGAAGGCCTTCGGGGGTTGTGGTTACGGGATTTTTGAATCCAGCCAGGACCTGGTGGGCTATGAGCCCCTCTGCGTGATGCAGTGCATGGACCCGGAGCTTTTTGCCGACCTGTTCGTGAAGATCGGCGACCTGTACTGTGAATTATGGTCCTGGGTGATCGGGAATTATTCGGACATTTTCGTGTTCTACCGCATGGGTGATGACCTGGGGCACAAGACCTCCACGCTGCTGGAACCGGACATCATCCGCAAACACATCCTGCCCCAGTACAAGCGGGTTATTGACCTGGTGCACGGAGCCGGAAAGAAATTCCTGCTCCATAGCTGCGGGAAGATATTTCCCCTGATGGAGGATATCATTGCCCTGGGCATCGATGCCAAGCATTCCAACGAGGACGAGATCGCCCCCTTCTCTGAATGGATCGACAGGTATTCGGACCGTATCGGTCTGTTTGGCGGCTTTGATATGAATGAGCTGATCCTGAATGACTATGACTATGTGTTTGAGAAAGTGAGAAGGGAAGGCACAGCTTTCAGGGCTGCGGCCAATGGATACGGACTGGGTTCGGGCAACTCGATCCCAGGATATGCGAAGGTGGAAGGATTCATGGCCATGGTCGATGCGGTGAAGGCCTTCAGAATGGACGAAGTGCAATAATCACCAGTGAGCAGTATCTTTCTATGTGCTTTAAAAAAACTAAAATGGCGCGTTATTTTGTTCTTATTGCATTGGTATTCAGTGCCTGCACCTACCAGGCAAAGGAAGTGAACCATGATTCTTCCTCAAAGACCATTTCCATATCAGATGATGCCGGAAAGCTGCAGCTGGAAATAGACTACAACAAGGGTTGCAGGCTCAGCCAGGTGAAAATACAGGGACGAAATACCATTTCCTCTTCAGGCGTATTTACTTCCATTCAAAGCGGCACCGGTATCAGCACCTCCCTGGAATCAAGCCTGGAAGTACAGGTCAGGATTAAGAAGAACAGGATTGAGCTCAGCAACATCGCATATGGGAATGAAGAAATGAAGGTCAGGGAAACCTGGACCTTCACCCGGAACCACGACCACATCACCTGGGATATTGACCGGGAGTACGAGAAGTCGGGAAGCCTGGAGAACATGGCCATGCCCGTATGGAATTTCGTTTCCCTGTCTACCTGGAAAGGAGGAATCCTCAATACGGGCGGAATGGTTTGGTGCAAGTACCTCAAAGAGCCAGGAGACACCTACGGGGTTCATACCAATGGCGTGACCTTCTGGGAACCCACTTCCGGGGATGGAGTTCGCATCGAGGCCAATTCCGGATCCGGCGGCAGCATTGCCAGTGCCTTCACCCATGGTGAGCAGGGACAATTCACATTCACACAATACCTGACGCCCTCTGAGCTGGGCCAGCGCTACAACCTGAACCGCTTTGTAAGCGGCAGATCCGATGTTTTTACTCCCTTCGAAGTGGAAAAGGGAAGCGCCGAGATCTCCCTGGAACTGAGTTATGTGGATTATGCCCGGAAGTACGACAGGGGCACCCTGGTTGGCATTGATGCCATCGCTGTGCGGGAACTGCTCAACACCACCGGAAGGTACGGCGTCATTGATAAGAATATTATCGGGGCCAACGGATGGGTTACCAACTGGAAGTGCCTGCATGAGCCCTTCTTTGCCCAGATCGGTATGGCTGTAAATGATCCCTGCTATACGGAGAATTTTTCGGCTACCCTGGACCAGGAGAGAGACCAGGCCATCGAAGAGGACGGACGGGTCCTGGCACGCTGGCACAATGTGCCCGAGGCCCGGAACAGCAATTACAATTTTGAAACGGGCTATTATGATTGCCCCTGGGGATATACCATCGATGCGCAGCCCGGACAGGTCATCAATACCGTGGAGCAGTTCCATCAGAACGGAGACCTGGCATGGCTGGAAACCCATAAGGAAAGTTGCGAGAAGGTGTTGAACTGGCTTATAAACAGGGACTCCAATGACAATGGCATTTTTGAGATGCTCAATGATAACTCGGAAGAAGGGGTTTGCAGCGACTGGATAGATGTGGTATGGGCCAGCTTTGAAAATGCCTTTGTGAATGCCCAGATGTATGAAGCGCTGAACCTGTGGGCCGGCTGCGAAAGGGTGCTGGGCGACACGGAAAAGGCGGATTATTACAGCCAGGTGGCCGCCCGCCTGAAGGAGTCCTTCAATAAGCCTGTTGAAGAAGGAGGATTCTGGTCTGAGGAAAAGAAGCAGTATATCTACTGGCGCGACAAGGATGGTTCCCTGCATGGAGACAACCTGGTCACCCCGGTCAATTTTGCCGCCATTGCCTTCGGCATATGCGACAATCCTCAGAGGGTCAAAGCTGTCCTGGATCAGATAGAGGACAAAGCCTCTGCCGAGAACCTGTTTCACTGGCCCCTTTGTTTCGAGTCTTTCAAGCTGGAGGAGGTTCATGCCCCCGTTAACTGGCCCTTCCCCAATTACGAGAACGGGGATATATTTCCCACCTGGGGTTATATGGGGATAAGGTCCTACGTGAAATATGACAAGGATATTGCTCTGAAATACATTAAGAATATACTGCGCCAGTATAACAAGGACGGGCTTTCCTCACAACGCTTTGCCCGCGAAACCCAGGAAGGGATCGGGCACGATATCCTGGCGGGTAGTGCCACAACCATTACTGCTTTGTACCGTGATATTTACGGTATCAGGCCCATGTGGAACAGGATGGGACTGGAGCCCCATATGCTGGAGGAGTTGAACGGGACCGAATTTACCTACACCCTGAGGGATGAGGTGTACACCGTTAAGCTGAGCGAGAAGAAGTACCAGCTTTCCACCGCTGATTTCATCCTGGACAACACCCGTGCTTTCGGGGTAAGCATGCAGGAGAACACCCTGCACTATTATCCCGCAAATCAGGATGCAGAAGAACTGTCCGTCACGCGGGGAGATGAGCAGACCATCGAACTTGAGATAGGGGAGTGGGGCGATATTAAAAACTGGACCCTCAAGTCCGGGGGCGCATTTGAATTACAGTTATCGGGACTAAGACCCCATTCTAGCTGTAGCGTGCTTGTGAACGGAAAGGAAAAGCAAAGCCATACCGCAAGCGCATCAGGAACCATAGGTTTTGAATACCGCTGTGAAGTTCCCACAAGCTTTAGCCTGAAGGAGAGTGCGGAACTGTAAAAGAAAGCGAAAGACGCAACAGGTAATTATGAAAGAAAACAGCCGTCGTGAAATAATAAAAGCCTGGCCCACGTTTCGGGAGGCAGGCAGAGGATACCACCTGCTCCTGATCAGTGCAGCGATCCTGGCTACCCTCCAAACAGGATGTAAAACGGAAAGCCGGTTTACGGAGTCTGTTTCCGCTGTGAGCAAAGCCATTCCTGAACAGTGGCTGGAACAATGGCTGAGCCCTTCCGTTGATCAAAGGCCCCTGCAGATCGTCCATGGCATGGATTTACGTAATCAGGCAAAGTACCTGAAGGATTCCTGCGGACTCGGGGGAGTGGTATGCAACGTGGAAGGGGAGGACTATCTTAATTCCGAAGAGGCGTGGAGCCAATTTGTGGAGGGTGTCCGTTCCATACGTGAACATGATCTGAGGGTGTGGATTTATGACGAAGACGGTTATCCCAGTCTTTCCGCAGGGGGAAGGGTCCTGGAGGGTCATCCCGGTCTTGAGTCACTGGAAATGGTTTTCGACAGGGGAAACATACCCCTCTTCCATGTCAGATCCTCCTATGAATTCACCCATGCCTGCAATAACTTCTGTGAGGCCAGGCGTTACCCCAATCCGCTGGATGCCGGGGCAAGCGAGCGATTTGTAGAGCTCACTCATGAAGCTTACCTGGAACACCTTGGGCCGGAACTATACGGGGAGGTCGAAGCGTTTTTCACCGATGAACCTTCACTGCTGGCAGTTAACCTGGGGCAACTGGCTGAAGAGGTCAGAAACAGGGTCAGCGTGTTGGACAGCATTGATACATCAAAGAAGTCCTTGCCCGCAATACCCTGGGTGGAGGGTTTGTATGAAAAATACAGTGCCCGGTACAATGAAGACCTGGAGCCTCACCTGTCTTCCTTATTTGAGGGGGATTCTCAGAAGGATAAGGAGATCCGTCAAAAATACTGGTCACTGGTAGGTGAGCAATTTACCGCAGCCTATTTTGAAACCATAAGGGACTGGTGTGACCATGCACGTGCAGAGAATCAAAACAGAGGTCCGCTTTCATCGGGGCATGGCCTGAGGGAAGAAAGCCTGCTCATGCATGTTCCTGTGGACGGAAACAAGCTGCAGGCTCTTACAGGACTGAATATCCCCGGCCTGGATTATTTGAATTCAGAGCCTGCATCCTGGATGAGAACCGAGGAGGAATTCCTTGGAGGATGGCAGGCTGCAGCGCTCCCCACATCGGTTGCCCAATTGACCGGAAAGCGGCTGGTCATGTGTGAAATGAGCGACTTTATGCAGAAGCTGGCCGGGGAAGATCCTGCAACACTGGAGGAGATGCAGGCCAGTACGGCCTGGCAAATGGCAGGCGGGGTCACGGAGTTTACCCTGTATTACGGTATTTCTCAGGGTGATGAATTTCCCTACAGGAATGAGTCTGCACATAAGGCATATTGCGATTTTGTGGGTCGGATTAACGCCCTGGTCAGAGACGCAGATCCGGTGAAGACCACCCTCCTCTATTATCCAATATATGACATGCAAAGAGAGTATCAGCCCACAGCACTCCCGGCTGATTTCAAAACCCAGAATAAAAAGGTAGAACAGATAGAAAGCTCCTTCAATCAGTTGGGGGTTTCGCTTTCCATGGCTCATATCCCCTTTGTCCTGATTGATTATATCTTTCTTGAGAAGGCAAGGATCACAGGTAGGGGCACGCTCTCGTTGAGCGGGAGGGAATACAGCTCCATGGTACTTCCTTCCGGGGTTAAGCTGTCCCCCCGTATGGAAGCGTTTGTGGATGAAATGAAAGAAAACGGGATCCGCGTATTGCGCTCAAGCGGAAAATGGTCCCCGGGGGCGCTCATCGCAGCCTTAGAACCGGAGGAGCAAATCTTCCCCGATGGTAATGAAGTGGCATTCGGGCATTTTAAACGTTCGGGACGAACCATATACTTACTGGTAAATACGGGAAAAGAAGCCTACAATGGACACCTGTCGGTTGGGCAGAAGGGGAAATGGTCAGTGCTGGATCCGCAAACAGGAGGAACAGCACAGATTTCATCCGTCATGGCCTACGACAGGGATGTTTTGCCCTTGGAACTGGATGCATACCAAACCATGGTTTTTATTTCAGAATAATACATTTTGATGGAAAAGACTAGAATTAGCTTATTGATCGCCATAGTAGCATTACTTATTTCAAACTGCGCCAGCGCACAGATCTACCCGGTCTATTTTGCCGATGTGATCAGGGAGGGGAATAAGGAATTCCTGCATTTTGAGTGGCGGTCAGATTATGAAACCTATGATAAAGCCATCATCAGCGACGGCGCGGGCAATACCCTGGGGGAAGTGGATTATCCCCGAACATCCTTCAATATTGGAAACCTGGATGAACAGAAGTATTTGTATTTAACTGCTGTCGGCATTGAAGGGGAAATGTCAGATTCTGTGCGTGTTGACCTGCAGGTGGATTACAGCGGCCTCTATCATCATGCTCCAGCCATGGAGCAGATCACCGTGGATCCGCAAGCGGGCGGGAAGGCATCCTTTATCAAGTCGGGCAGCGGGGAGGCCTTTATTGCCTCAGGTGTGAACTTCTGTGGTATCCGGGTGGGTGACCACGATACTTTTGAACCCGATCTCATCGCTACAGCGTATCACGTCAATCGCATACAACAGCTGGAGAGCAATTCACATTTTGCCGGACACGATCTCAAGGAAGGCGATACTATCCCTTTTTACGATCCTTACCGGACCGAGGTGCTGATGAGGACCTTGAAAAGACAGGGCTATAACCTGGTGCGGGTTTTCATAAAAACAGGCGGAAGGGGTTCGGCGTTCAGCAACATCATGGGGATGTCAGGTCCCGGTGAAACGGAGGGCCTGAGCGTGCCTTACATGGATAATTTTATGGATTTCCTGATCCGAGCCCAGCGATACGGGATCTATGTGATGCCCTGCTTTACGGAAAATGAAATGATGGACAATGAATATTTCCGAGCACTCTCCGGGGGGGCAGACAGGCAGGCCATTCTTTTTTCAGAAGACGGGATCAAAGCCAAGCAACATTACCTTGAGTTGTTCCTCAAGTATATCAAGGGAGTAAACCCTGAGCTGATCTCCACCCTGTTTGCGCTTACCATGCAAAATGAGTTTGCCTTCCACAGCGACGAAGCTCCTTTTGACCAGTTGAGCGGCTCTTACACATTTCTTGACGGCAAGACTTATAATATGGAGGATGACGGGGAAAGACGCGCGCTGGCAAATGCCGCCATTCAGAATTATTATGCCGCCATGAAGGAGATCCTCTCTGCCCATGCCCCCGGATTATTAATGGGAGAGGGAACCTTTGCCATGGGCGCAGTACGCAAAACTTACGAGAATTCCAGGGGCATCCGGGCAATTCCCGGGGTGAATGATCTGCGATTCCCCATGACCGCTGTTGAGTTGCTCAGTACGGATCTGGATTTCCTTGATTTTCATATCTACCGTTGGGGAGCACCGGGCAATGGCGCCGATGTGTTTAATTATTTTGCCGAAAACATGAAGGTCTTTACCCTCGAATGTGAAGTTCTTATGGAAAACAAACCCTTATTGATGGGCGAATTCGGCTCCTTCAAAGCGAATGAGACAAGTATAGGGGAGGCCATGGATTTCACCAGGGAGCTGCGGGAGGCATCGCTGGAATTCGGCTTCGGGGGAAGCTGCTTCTGGACCGTCAACACCTTTGAGCAAACCCGCTTGTGGAACATGATGTGGGAGGACGGGGCGATCATGGAGGCTTCCGGTCTGAATTTTCCGCAGGCATTCAGCGATGATTTTCTGCTGGAATTCGATGCCGTTCTTCCGGCCACTGCTTCGGATCTCTATGTGATGCCACCCCTCGGAGATGAGCACCAGGACGATTATTACCAGTTGTGGTTAAAATTTGAAGATGGCGATATCGTCCTGTTCAACCAGGACCATCCTTCCCCTGAAGGCCTGACGGTTGCAGATGCCTATGTTCCGGACCAGGAATACAATTTCAGGATATCCATGGATTCAAGCGCATTGACCCAGAATATCCTGTATAAAGCGGAAACAGAGACGGAATGGAGGGTCGTATTTGAGGATGTGTCCTGGGCCTATGGCTATATGCCTGCCGGCAGGATCGTTTTGCCACAGGAGAGTCTTTCTCTTTCCAGTATCAGATCCCGTGAACTCTATTCGCTGGACATCACGGTAGATGATGGGACTGATCCCATCCAGGGAGCCACTGTCATTCTGGCGGGAGATACGCTGCATTCGGATGCTTCAGGGAAAGTGCTCTTCAGCAGTATACCAGTGGGTTCTTACGAGCTTAGCGTCGCAGCGCAAGGCCTGGGACAATCAAGTTCCCTTATGCTTGTGGATGGCCCTGTCTCGGATACCATTTCACTGGACGGGAAGCGAAATTATTCCTTTGCCCCCATGAGGGAGGATTTCTTCCTGGAATTTGATATGATCGCTTCCGGCGAGGGGTCTGATTTCTACATCAAGCCACCGGTGGGAGATGTACACCAGGATGATTATGACCAGATGAAGCTAAGGTTTGGGGCCGGGGACATCACGCTTTTCAATGGCGATTATCCATCCGGATTGCTGGCGGATAGTGGCTATGCCCTGAATCAGGACTACAAGTTCAGGATCTACATGGATTCGAGCTCCATGACCCAGACCGTGTTGTATAAGGAGGATGGAGACAGGGAGTGGACGGTCCTCTTCAATGGGCTGTCCTGGGCTGTTGCTTATACTCCTGCAGGCAGGATCGTTCTGCCTCAGAACAATCTTTCTCTCTCCAATATAGCATCGGGCAGGGTCTATACCGTATCATTTGCAATTGATGATAAGAGCGATCCCATGTCCGGGGCAGCTGTTATTTTAGATGGGGATACACTCACCACCGATACTACCGGCACCGTGGTATTCCCTCACAAAGTTTTCGGTACCTACGACTACAAGGTGCTTGCGGACGGGTTTGAAGCCTCTGTGGGGCGCCTGACCGTGTATGATGCTCCCATTTCCAGGACCATAACCTTGCATGAGATCACCCGCCTTGATTTTACCCCCATGAATGGCCCCTTTCTCCTGGAATATAACCTGATTCCAACTGTTCATGGATCTGATTTTTATGTCAAGCCACCCCTGGGAGACCTGCATCAGGACGACTATTTCCAGACCTGGCTGAAATTCAATGGGGGCCAGATTATTCTGCTAAACGGTGATCATCAGCCCCCTGACGGACTGGCAGCAGCTAGAGGATACGAACTGAATCAGAAGTACAATTTCAGGATATACTTCTACTGGGGAAAGAAGACCCTAACAGTCATGTATAAGACAGATTTGGAAACCCAGTGGACCGAACTGTTTGTGGATGAGATCTGGTCCTACGGCTATGTACCTGCCGGGCGGATTTTTCTGTCCAATGGGGGCTTTGAAATCAGCAGGGTTGTTGTAACAAGCATTGAGGAGCCTGAAGATCCTGAAGACCCTGAAGATCCCGAGGACCCGGAAGACCCTGAGGATCCGGAAGATCCCACCGGAACAGGCAGGGACAGCGAATCGGGAGCCATTGAAATCTATCCCAATCCCGTTGAAGAGTACATCCATATTTCTTCGGCATCTGAAATCGCATCGCTCAGAGTGTTCTCCATCAGCGGAACCCTGCTGATTGACCGTACCCATCCTGGTGCCGGGGAGCTCCGGGTAAATACATCCGCACTTGAAAGGGGAATGTATATTCTCCAGATCGCCACAAGCAAAGGGATCATTGTAAAACAATTTGTAAAGAAATAATAAACTGAAAATGATAAAGAAAGCAATCCTACTTCTGACTTTTATTGCGGTCCATGTTTGCAGCAGTGCCCAGGTGTTTCCGGTATATTTTGCCGATGTGATCAAAGAAGACGGTAAAGAGATTCTGCATTTTGAATGGCGGCCCGATTTCCAGTCCAATGACAAAGCGGTCATCAGGGATGATCAGGGAGCCGTGGTGGCCCAGCTCAGCTACCCCCTGAACAGCCTGGATGTTACCCAGCTGAAGGGACATGCAAGCTTGTTCATCAGTGCCGTAGACCAGCAGGGTAAAAGCTCGGAAGCTGTGATTGTGGATCTCCGTAAGGACTACAGCCACCTCCATGCCACCCCCCCCCCTGAAAGGATACGCATTGAAAAGCCCCGGGGAGAGAATGCCCGGTTTGTCGGTGCCCGGAGTGGCGAAGAATTCATTGCAAAGGGCGTCAATTTTTGCGGGATCCGCCTGGCCGACCATGACACCTTTGAGCCGGATATTGTTGG
>CAZURA010000176.1:0-10372 GCA_964622985.1 uncultured Bacteroides sp.
TTCAAAGGGGATTCAGAGAAAGCCGATCAGGTATATGAAGGATTCACTCCGCTGTATGCCGAGGACATTGCGGAAGCCATCCTCTTTGCAGTAACAAGGCCTCCTCATGTAAATGTAAACGACATGTTGATCATGCCTACATCCCAGGCATGCAGCTATAAATTAGTAAGAAAAAGCTAAATGCCAACAATGGCAAAACCCAACTAAAAACCGATTCTATGTATTCAGTTGATTATCTCGAGCAATTTACCAGGAAAGTATTCGAAAAAATGGGCTGCAGCCCTGAAGATGCAAAAATGGCCACCGATGTATTCATCGCCGCCGAATTGAGAGGATATTCCAGTCACGGAATGATCCGGATCAAAGACTATTTCCAATTATGGCAGGCTGACCGTATCAATGTGAAACCCGATGTGAGAAAGGTCCACGAATCACCCAGTACAGCTGTGGTTGATGGTGACGGGGCCATCGGGATGATCGCAGCTACTAAATCCATGGAAATTGCCATTGAAAAAGCAAAGAGTGCAGGCACAGGATGGGTCTCTACTCGCGGTTCCAACCATTATGGGATCGCCGGATACTACTCCATGATGGCCCTGGAGCACGATATGATCGGGATATGTATGACCATCGCCAATCCTCTGGTGGCCCCCACATTTTCCGTTTCGCAGATGCTGGGTACCAATCCCATTGCCGTAGCCGTTCCCGCGGGAGTACATCCTCCTTTTGTGGCAGACTTCTCCACTACTCCCATTGCCCGTGGCAAACTGGCAGTGGCCGGGAAAAAAGGAGAAAAGGTGCCACTTGGATATGTACAGGATACCGATGGTGTTCCCTCCACCGATCCGGATATCATTAAGGAAGGCGGTTCTATGGTTACACTGGGAGGCACCCGCGAACAGGGTAGTCACAAAGGGTATTGCATGAGCGCCATTGTGGATATTTTTTCCGCTGTATTGTCAGGTGCTAACTTCGGACCTTTCTGTCCTCCTTCCGTGGCATACCTCCCTGTGAAAGATGAGAAAGTGGGTGAAGGAACCGGACATTTCTTTGGTGCCATGCGCATTGACGCTTTCCAGAAAAAGGAAGAGTTCAAGGCTCAAATGGACAAATGGATAGAGACTTTCCGGGCCGCCAAACCGGGCAAAGGCCACGATCGTGTGCTGATCCCCGGTGATCCTGAGCGCGAGAACGAAGAACGCATCAGCAAGGAAGGTGTCAATGTGATCGTTCCTGTCCAGAAGGAGATGAAGGAGATCGCCGACTTCCTGGGCATCGATTTTGATTTAAAATAAGAATACCTCCTCGATCTTCATCCCAAAGATCTGGGCGATATCGTAAGCCAGTTTAAGGGAGGGATTATACCTGTTCTTCTCCAGGAATACAATGGTCTCCCTCCTGACTCCCACTTTGCGCGCCAGGTCCGACTGTGTCAGATTGTCCCGGGCTCTGAGCTCTTTGATGCGGTTAGTCATGAGAACGCCTGAAATAGTTATGGTAAACCCAGCTTAAGGCATAAATAATCGCCATTCCTAATATTCCTGCTCCTATCAGGCTGCTGCGTTCCAACTCGATGCTCTCTTCGAAGTACATCAGAGCCAGCCACAGGTAAAGGGATACATAATAGGAAGTCGCCGCACCGCGCCTGAGAATATTTTTGGACATCTCATCCTCTGCAGGAAGTTTCTCTTTGGTTGCCTTCCACCTTCTAATCAACACTATCACTGCAAAACCCAGCACGACTACCAGGATCGCTGGCATAAGGACCGAACCGATATCTTTGGAGGTTTCTGTATTGAGCATCCAGACCACGATGGTTGCCGTTACTAAGACTGCAAGCACCGCTATGATAATTGCTTTTCTCATGACTATAGATGTTTTGTTAATTAAATCTAACACAAAGTTAGAAATATTTAACATATCATGCAAGTATTTTCAAAAAAAATCGACCACTCCTTGGTACCCGGTGGTTAGATAGTAACTTGTTTCAGGAACGCAAGATTAGTCAATCCAATCAAACAAGAAACTCATAATATAGCACTCCATAAATAGAAGCATAGATCCCAATAAAGCATGAACCTGCAGCAGCAATCACGAAAAGAGTATATCTATCGCATTAACCGTGTAGTGGATTATATCGATGCCAACCTGGATGAAGAGCACTCCCTGGAGAAGCTCTCACAGGTGGCCTACTTCTCTCCTTTTCATTTCCATAGGATCTTTAAAGCACTGACAGGGGAAACCATTAATCATTATGTGAAACGTATAAGGCTTCAGAAGGCAGGAAGTATGCTAGTTACTGATTTTGAAAGACCTGTAGCTGAAATAGCCGCCCTTTGCGGCTTCAATAGCACCGCAGTTTTTTGCAGGGCGTTCCGAAGCCATTTCGGAACCAGTACGGGTATGTTCAGGAAACACCACTTCGAAAAGAAGAGCAAGAATGGTCAAACGCACCGCAATAATGATCAATCGTCCCACCAATCTCCAGTGTACTTTAGCGATGACATTATGAATCAAAATCGCAATGAAAACATGGAAACAAACATTCAAGTAAAAGAGTTGCCTGCCATGGATCTGATCTATTGCAGGCATGTGGGCCGGTTTGACCAGATCGGTGGCGCCTTTGAGAAACTTTTCAAATGGGCCGGTCCCAGGGGATTGCTCAAATTCCCGGAAACCAAAACAGTCACCGTATACCATGACGATCCCAATGTGGTGGAGATGGACAAACTCAGGCAGAGTGCATGCATCACTACAGATGCAGATACAAAGGGTGAAGGTGAATTTGGAAAAATGCACATCCCAGGAGGAAAATATGTGGTAGGGAACTACAGAGTACAACCACATCAATTCGGAGATGCCTGGGATGCAGTCTGTCGCTGGCTGGCCGATAGCGGGTATCAGCCTTCCGACGGATATCCTTACGAATACTATCCTGAAGAGCACACCGACGAAAATCCCCCAACCTTCACCGTCGACATCTGTATTCCGGTGAAATCACTTTAATCCACACCTCCATCCTTGCATGAAGGGTGCCAAAGGGTACCCCTTATAATTCAAAGTGATGCCCAAAAAGTAACCTATAAATCATTGTCAAATGATTTTCAGTTGCGTTTGGGCATCGCTATGAAAGGTATCCATTTTGAGCACCTTTTATTTTGAACAATTCTTATAAGTTTCTGACCGATCCATGGTAGAATTGAGGACCTCCTGCAGGGTAATTTTATCATAATGCTTTTTTCCTGTACAGGATAGCCAACGAATCTAACAAGTGTTAACCAATAAAAATCAGAAACTATGAAAACCAATTGGATCTCATCAAACAGAAACAGCCCCTTTTATCTTATAATGGCTGTTGCTATGGTGCTCACTTGCATTGGGTGCAGCGAGACTCCCTACGAACCTTTTCATGAATCTTTAGAGGACGAAAAAACATTAAGTAGCGATAATGTAATGTCCGAGAATTACTGGGTAGATCCGGAAGGAACATCCATTTGCGCTCTGGCAGGTAGCGTGCTGCTGGAATTCCCGGCTGGAGCGGTGACTGAACCTACCCTGTTTACTGTTTCTGCATTCCCGGTGGATCACCTGGAGCTGGAAGGATACAACCTTATAAACCGGGGTGTGTCCATCACAAATGGGTCCCAGCACAGCAACTTTGGCGCGTTGGCCAAAATGAAAATATGCTATGCAGTGGATGGTTACAAAGGTACCGCTCCCGATCCGGGTAATCTAGGCATATTCAAGGTATCTCCAAATATCTATGCATACGAGAGAATAGAATCAATAGGCGAATGTACCGTAGACCGTTCATGTGAAATGATCTATGGTTGCATTTGCAGTTGCGGATTTTACGTGGTTGGTGAGAACTAGTGCAATTGGTTATCGCTGTTTCTCTCCGGGAGGCTGCTTTGCGCATAAGGCAGCCTCCCATTTTTTTATCAATTGCCTTCATATTAAAACTTACCTCCAACATCACCCCTCCAAAGCTTTCTGAACGATTTGTGCAAAGATCTGAACGATTTGTGGTAGACCATGGGCGGCTTCTCATTTTTTATGCTTCAAAAGCCATCTATTGACTTGAGTTTAAATATTTTATAACTTCGATAGAAATAAAATTTTCTGCTAGAAAATATACATATGAGCGCTTATGTTTTAATTGTTGCATTCTCCATCGTCGCTTTTACTTACCTTATATTTGGATTTCATATCTTTCTTCCTAATCCAAAAAACACACTCAATGTCACATTCTTTCTCGTAGCTGTTTTTCTCACCTTAACCAGCCTTTTGGGTATAGCGATTCAAACAAAGTTCGTTTATCAGAATCTTCTCCATATCAGAATTGCTGCCATAGCAGGATCAGCAGGTTTTTGCTACCTGATCTACCTGTTACTAATGTATTACATAGTCCTTACCGATCTTATAAAACCCAAATGGTATATATGGTGCATCCTGGGACTGATGCCTCTTTTCATTAACATTCGGCTCATACTCCTGAAAGACGTTGCAGAGTTTACTCTGGAGAATGGGTTTGTTCAATTTAAAAGCATCACACCATTCTTAAGGGTAATGAACTTCTATCTCATTGTATACACGGTGTTGATGATGATAATACTCGTTATATGGATAAGAAGGTCATCACAGAGAAAGCAACGTTTGCAGGGTATTATTATCCTCACCACACAGTTGATTGTAATCGCAGTAATCAATATTGATACCTACTATCTGTTCCATTTCTTCAAGGTATTTGAATACAAAGCCCCCGGAGTGGCGTCTATTTACTTTATTATCTGGTACTTAGGAATAGCATATGCAATTAGAAAGCTCCGGCTAATGAATGTCAATCTGGCTTACATCAACCAAGATATCATATCCCATATTGAAGAATTCATTATTATGCTTTCCTCCGATAACAAAATCAACTTCATGAACAAGAAATCCCTGGAGATCTTTGGCACAGATAGTAGCTATGTAAATATGCCACTTGCCAGTTTTGTGAAAGAAAGCGAGAGCTATATCAAAGAACTGGTAACCCTTACTAAAAATGGCGATACAAGCATATCATGCCGCCTGAACTTCATCACCAAATCCGATGGATACCTGATGGTGGATGCAAAAACGAAGATGGTTTTTGATAAATATAATGACATGATAGGCTATCTTGTCATTGCGCATGAGGTCAAAGAAGCTGTTCAAATGCAGAAACTCTACAAAATCACTTCCAGGGAACTGGAGATTATTCAGTTCATCATTTCAGGAAAAACAAATCACGAAATCGCTGAAACTCTCCATATTTCTGAGAGGACTGTCAAATCACATATAACTCATATTTTCAATAAGTTAGCTGTAGACAACCGGGTTCAGCTAATTCTGTTATTAAAAGATTATAACATGATTCCCGAACAGCAAGCTGAAAAGATCAAGTTTCATAAGAACCATTCCAACTGAGCCTCATCTTATAATTATTTTTGGCCTATGCCAAACTTAGTACTTTAGTACGATGCATTGGGTTTATCGTTTTCTTAATTTGCGGATATTGATCATATACCTGCAACATCAGAGGGGACATGGGCTTAATGATCAATCATAAGAAGTATTACAGAGGCAGGAGTTGGCGATTGAGAAACCGGAACAATCAAATACCCGTCAAAACCCTATTACAACCTCATATTATATCCGACTCACTCTATAGTCTCCATGCCCTTTCAACTCACCATTCAGAACACACCACTGAGGCGATCGTTCATCTATCCCAACTCCTTCAAAAAATAGAGCATTACTCCAATCTGGATATGGTCTCATTATACGAGGAAATTGGTTTAATTGAAGAGTTTGTTGCGCTCGAAAGGAGGTGGATCAGGGAGTACTCCTTTCATTTTGATAGCCAAATAACGGGAGAAACCAGAAAAACGATCATCCCTCCTCTCATCGTTTTCACCATGATCGAGAACGCATTTAAGCATGGAATCCGGAAATGCAGGAACAATGGATGGATCACCATGTATATTGAGGTAAAAAACAGTCTAGTAGTAATTAAAATTCTGAATTCTCTCCAGGAATGTAGTCAAAATGAAGAGGAAGAGAAATCCCCGTCGGGATTTGGAATTAAAGCAGTCCGACATCTTCTGAGTTCAAACTTCAGAAACCCATACTATTTAAATGCCAGACCCATTGGGAATATATTTGCAGTAGATTTAATCATTGACAAGGTCTCTTATAAGGAGTCCTTAGATTAACGACCTTATTCGCAGAACGGTATACAGATCATCTCTTTCAATTTTTCATTTTTGATGCGTACTGCTCTTCTCCATATAATCGTTTCGATCTTTACAGCCAACTGTGCTCACCTGGAAGCTCAGCATTCTTATTTAGATTACCAGGCCTTGGGACGCTTTGAAGATCCCGCTATTATGGAAGCGACTAGCATATTCCAGGACTCGAGAGGGCTTATTTGGATGGGTACATTGAAAGGTTTGTACCGTTGGGATGGCATCCGGATAATGAGTTATCCTGCTATATCGCTGGATTCCGTACTACTATCAGAATTCACTATAAGCTCCATAGCAGAAGATAGTCGTAATAACCTATGGCTCTCTGTAACAGAGCATGGATTAATAAAATTCGATCTGGTAAAAGAGAAATTCACAAGAATTACGATTCCCGTTGATTCTGCAAGCAAAGTAATTGTCAACCATGTAAAATATGATCTCTCAGGAATCCTTTGGATAGAAACCAATCTCGGCCCATATACATATGATCCGGAACACAACCATTTGAGCTGGATCCACTATGACGACACTACTGGATTTATAGCCTTTGATACAAGTAGATTAATCATTCGCTACAATTCAGATTCATTTCCGTGTATAGCAGACAACCTGAGGGACTCCCAGGGAAACATGCTGCTTTCAACTTGTAATGGTGAAAAGATCATTATCCGGGAGGAGGATCTGCCCAAAAGTCTCACATCAGATCCTAATGATACTACAATCAATGAATCCTTCCCTCCGATCATTTTTACAGAATTCAGGGTCTCCAGGGAACTTATTTCTCCTGGAGAAGATTCACCTCTTGAGAACTCTATCTTGTTTGCGAAACATATTGACCTGAGTTATAAGCAGAACTTTTTTCGCATAGATTTCGCGGCAATGAATTACGACAATCCCAGGAATAACAAATATGGTTACATCCTGGAAGGAATTGACAGAGATACTGTATTTTCAGGGAATAAGAGTTTTGCTGAATATACCAGATTGAAGCCTGGCAAATACAATTTCTGGGTCACTGGTTCAGACAGCAAAGGTGTATTTAATCCGGCTGGTGCATTCATAATGATTCACATACATCCGCCCTGGTACACCTCCTATTTAGCTTTGGGGGGGTATATGCTTCTGATCATCCTTGCGGTTTATGGTTTCATTCGATACAGGACCTCCAAGTTGTGGAAAGAGAAGATCCTGCTTGAAAACGAAGTGTCGGAACGAACTGCTGAACTATTAGTAAAAAATATGCAGATCACGGAGCTCGATCAGTTGAAAACCCGTTATTTCAACAATATCTCACATGAGTTCCGCACACTGATTACCTTGATTAAAGGACCCATTGAGGATGCAATTGAGGATGCATTTGAGGATAAAAGAACATCCCAAAAACGCAGAGCGAGTCTTGAATTGGTCCGAAGGAATGCAAACAGACTGATGAAACTGGTCAATCAATTGTTGGATATCGCCAAAATTGACAAGGGAACTATGAATCTGGTGCTCATTGAAGCCAATGTTTTTGATTTTGTCTATGCCATAGCGGTATCATTTATCTCCCTTGCCGAATCGAAAGGAATCCAATATCGCTATCATCTGCCCTCAACAGTCACATGGGAATGGTTTGATGATGATAAACTGGAAAAGATAATCAGTAACCTGCTTTCCAATGCATTTAAATATACCGATGAAGGAGGAAAGGTCCTGCTGGAATTAAGACAGCTGGAAAAACAGAACGGAATGGAAAACATACTGGAGATCGATGTGTCCGACACTGGGCACGGAATTCCCAAGGAGGAAAAAGAGAAAATATTCGATCGGTTCTACCAGGCAGAGGCACATCTGAAAAAAGTGGAAGGGGGTACAGGTATTGGTCTGGCGCTTGCCCATGATCTGGTCAAACTTATGCATGGAACAATAACTGTACAAAGTGAAGTTGGATCTGGAAGTATTTTCACCGTGCAAATCCCTCTTGGGAAGGACCATCTGAAAAAAAATGAGTTTACCCTCGGGGAGAAGAGGAAGGAAGCTATGGAAGAATCAAACCTTACTGACGGGGTACCAGTATCTGATAATGATCCAAAAGAGAAGATCTGCAGGAAGGGGAGAAAATCAGGCGACTCTTCGCTAATACTGGTGGTTGAAGACAATCCGGAAATACGTGAAATGCTCTCTGAAAGCCTGGAGCCTGAGTTTATAATAGTTGAAGCAGTAGACGGAAGTGCAGGATTGAAGCTAGCTCTTGAACAGATACCTGAACTCATCATTACCGATCTGATGATGCCCCGTATGGACGGTTTTGAGCTCTGTGAACAGCTTAAAACCAATGTACGAACCAGTCATATACCGGTCATCATGTTAACTGCAAAAGCGAACCTGGATGACAAATTGAGAGGGTTGGAGACAGGTGCAGATGCATACATACCAAAACCTTTTGAGCTGAAAGAGGTGATTGCACGGACAAGAAACCTGATCACGCAACGCAAAAAGTTACGGGAGAAATTTGGCAGTGAAATTACACTAAACCCCATGGAAATTGTGATCACCCCTGTGGATGAGAAATTCCTTACCAGAGCCATAGAGGTGGTAGAAAAGCATATGAAGGACGAACATTTTGATGTCGCCCATCTCTGCAAAGAATTGAATATGAGTCGCAGCACTCTATTCAGGAAAATGGTTGCCCTCGTCGATCAGTCCCCGGTGGAGTTTATCAGGACCCTCCGTCTCAAGCGTGCTGCTTCATTGCTGAAACAACAGTATGGCAATGTTTCTGAAGTGGCGCTGGAAGTAGGTTTCAGCAGTCCCTCCTACTTCACCCACGTATTTCGGAAAGCATATCACCTCACTCCGGCCAAATTTGCTAAATCCTAATCCAATTCCGGTATCCTCCCAGGGGTCCAGGGAGCTTTCAAATCCTCGAGCTTACGTTCAACATCCTCGACTCCCTTTACAATAACCTCCAACTGAACCAGTATTGGCGGAAACTCCTCTTTCAGGATCTCCAGCTGGTCGGTCTCGGTCTGGGTCAGCTCCGTGGTGGAGGACCAGTGGGTATAGATCATGGTATTGAGGCGACGATTCAGCGGCATCTCCATGGGAGGAAGCTCTTCCCAGCTGGCTTTGGCCTGCGGGCCTTCCAGTTTGTAAAGGATATCTCTGAGTCCAGACTCCAGTTCTATCACCTTTTCAAAGATCTCAAGTCCGGTACCCGGGGTTTGTTTGACAGCCTTCCTGAACGTAGCCAGTTTGGTTTGCTGCTCATGTGCCAGTCGCCTGGTTCCGGTCATCACTCTGGAGAGTTCAGACACCTCCTTCTGGAACGCTACCAGCGCCTCATGATCCTTCACCGGAATAGTTGAATGTTCCAGGAGAGTAGCCTTTAATGCGACAGGTTCAACCAGCGTGGTCACCTCCTGATTGGCCACCTGGTAAAGTTCCACACTATATGTTCCAGGCATGGCAAGTAGTCCGCTTGCAGAGGATTCCACTTTGCCTTTGGAAGATTCATTGGCTCTGCCTGAAGGGGCAACGGATACCGGATTTGTCGATGAGTACCTGAGGTCCCAGGTCATGCGGCTCATCCCCTTCGAGGCTTTCTTGTAGAGTTTCCTGACGGGTTCGCCCTCACCATCTCTGATAACAAAAACCAGGTAGGGGGCCTCTTCAGCATCTTCTTTTCTCAATTCTTCCCGGGTAGGTTGTGGAATGGGCTGCTTCTCTTTGAACAGCTCCTTTTCCTTCTCTTTACGGACTTCTTTCAGAGTTTTAGGCACCTCATTAATATGATAAGTGATAGTGGCTCCGAATTCGGGATTCTTTGCCTTATAGAAATTGGATCCCTGTCCGTACTTTCCGCCGGTCTGCACATACATCAAGGCATCAGCCACAGGAAAGATATGGGCATCTTTCTCCTCGATGGACTGATCTTTGGCTAACTCCCTCAACGGAGTGTAGTTGTCCAGGATATAGAAACCACGACCGAAAGTAGCCAGGACTATATCGTTCTCCCGCTCCTGCAAGGCGATATCCCTCACACTGATGGTTGGCATACCGGAACCCAGCTTGCTCCAGACCTTGCCTCCATCCAGGGTAAAATAGATACCGAATTCAGTACC
>CAZURA010000177.1:0-10346 GCA_964622985.1 uncultured Bacteroides sp.
AAGGAAAATGGAAAAATCAACTCAATTTCATCGAGTCTATGGACAGACTCTACTTAATCCAAACCGGAACAGCAGGGTGTATGTCAGTAACAGGAGCGCATATATCAGGAGGTTCTTTGTAAATATTTTCATGATATTCTGTTTTATTTTAAGCTATGTTGATGAGTCTGGTAATAACAATTTTTTCAGTGGGTCTTCGAAAAATAGAAGGATATTCCGTTCCACAAAGGATTGAAGCAGAGTGTGGCCCAGAGGGGTCAGATGATAATATTTTCTGTCGGGTCCTTTGTGTCCCTTGCCAGAGCTGAAATCAACCATCTTCAGATGGTAGAATTTCCTAAGTGTCCTGTAGAGGCTCTGTTCTTCAGCCCTTATGGTGCCTTTTGAGAAGCGCTCAATCGATTCCTGCAATTCAGTGACATATTTAGATCCTTCCTTCAGCGATAAAAAGATCCACAGGGTTAGCTGACCTTTTTTGTAGGTATCCTCCCATGCATTAAGGAGCTCTTCGTGCATTGTATCATCAGTCATATTGTGCAATTAGTATTAAACAAGATGTATAGTACAAATGTAATACTAATTGTTCATACAAGTCAAGAAAATGAGCTTTTTTTTGGGATTACTTCTTAGCGTTCAGATATACAGAATATTACAAGATCCACTTTTTCTCATGGGTGGTGAAATCCAATACGCGAATGTCCATATGTTTCCCCAATCGAAGTGCCTCAGCAGTCATCTCCTCCAACGTGCCCCTGCATATACTCACATAGCGTTCATCCCCTTCCACCACCAGGTTTACCTTGTACGCTTTCGATGTTTTTCTGGCTTCCGGCATGACAATGGGGGATGGAACGATCCTTCTGCTGCTCAGGTTGATGCGCACTACGGTAACATAGGATGGATCTGATAACTGCTCCCAACGACCTATCTTCCACCAGAGGAACCGGTCATATTTGAGATAACAGCTGTTTTGACGATCGATCTTGATACCCTGGTAGGAAAAGGAGAGCATGATCCCAAGCACCAGTGCAATGGCCGCGACCACATAGAGGGTATTCATGACAAAGATGAATGCGATCAATGCCATTAAAAGGGAAAAGATCCTGAAGGAATATTTTTCATAAATGTACATGCCGGATACGTGGTTTGAGGACAAGTTAAGACAAATTTGGATTATCTTTAATACTGAAATACCATGGTTATAACGAGCTTCACAGTAAGAAAGGTGTTACGTATCCTGGAATTTACCTTTCTCTTTTTCGGGATCCCTCTTTTGATCTATTTTGACAGGGATCTCATCCATCCCAGTATCTTTGTCGCCCCGGTGTTGGTAATTATTTTTATTCTGCTGAAGCGTACCACCAGTTTTCGTTTCAAGGAGTTAATCCGGTGGGGCATTACCAAAGCCCTATGGGTGAAGAACATAGTGATATTGCTGGTTTGCCTGCTGCTCATGTTGAGTTATGTGATTTGGTTCGAAAGGGAGAATCTGTTTAATCTTCCCAGGACCAGGCCATGGATCTATCTGGGCCTGTGTATCTTTTATCCGGTGGTTTCAGCATTCGGACAGGAGATCATTTACCGCACATTCATTTACCGGCGATACGGCCAACTCTTTCCAAAGGCGTGGCAATACATACTGGCCAGTGGGATATCATTCTCTTTTCTTCACATTGTCTATTACCACCCGGTATCCATGATAATGACCTTCATCGGCGGAATCTATTTTGCAAAGGTGTACCTGGAAACCCGAAGTGTTCTGTTTACCTCGGTGTTGCATGGATTACTGGGAATTTTTGTTTTCGGAGTGGGACTGGGTCACTATTTATGGCTGGATATCCCTGTTTAGTAAGAAAGTATCAAGTATTAAAGTTAAAAGATCGATAGGATGAGAGGATTTGTTGCAATTGTTTTGAGTATTTGGGCGATGGGTATAATGGCCCAGGAGCCCGTTGAATTGATCACCTATAACATCCGGATGAATACGCCACAGGATGGGGTGCATGCCTGGCCGAACAGAAAAGCGGATGTGGCCGCTTTGTTCAGATTCCACAGGGCCGATATTTTCTGTGTACAGGAAGCTTTGCCAGAGCAGATGGATGATCTGGCCGCTGCATTTCCCGGGTACTCCTATGAAGGGGTGGGAAGAGATGATGGAAAGAGAGAGGGAGAGTTCTCAGCACTGTTTTATGATCACACCCGATTTAAAAAAATGGATGGAGGAACCTACTGGCTTTCAGAGACCCCTGAGAAATGCAGTTTTGGTTGGGACGCTGTCTGCAGAAGGATCTGTTCCTGGGTGAAGTTGAAAGAGGGATCCACAGGTAGAATCTTTTTCGTTTTTAACACCCATTTTGATCATAAGGGTAAGAAAGCCAGAGAGGAGTCGGCCAGGTTGATCCTTCAGAAGATCAGGGAAATCGCCGGTAACGATCAGCCTGTCGTGTTATGCGGGGATTTCAATCTGGATCCTGCTTCCGCTCCCATTATCATGTTACAAAAAGAGCTCAACGATACCTATCAGGCGAGCAAGCAGCCACCCTATGGTTCAGTGGCCACCTATCATGGATTTACCTATGACAATCAGCCAGGGAAGCGTATTGATTATGTGTTTGTCAACAAGAAAGTCAAAGTGCTTAGGTATGGGGTAGTGACCGATTCCAGGGATCGCTCCTTCTTTTCGGATCACCTGCCCGTACTGGTCACCCTTCAGTTTTAACGGGCACGGACTCTTGTTGAGGGCACGGACTCTTGCAGAGAGAACCAACACAATTGCTAATTTTGTCCCCATGACTCTCCTCAGAAATCTATATTATGCGCTCCCTCCTGTGGTACGCAGGGTCACACGACGTATCTTCTACCTGCCTGTGGACCTGTTTGAATCGGTTTCGGGAAGAAGGGGGCCTATGATTCCTCCCCGGGGAAGGATCTTCATAGGCAGTGGAGATTTTGTACGTACCGGGGAGTCCATCAGGGAGCAGTTGATTGAACTTGGCGGCCTTCAGCCGCACCACAGGGTACTGGATGTGGGTTGTGGGATTGGACGGGTAGCGGTTCCACTTACCTCATTCCTTGGAGAGAAGGGCTCATACGAAGGTTTTGATATTGTAAAATCAGCCATTCAATGGTGCAACAAAAAAATCAGCAGCCGTTATCCCACTTTTCGATTTACACACATCGATCTGAAAAACGATCTCTACAACCTGAGCACAGAGGAGGAAGCAAAAGATTTTGTCTTTCCCTATGAGGAAGATGAATTCGACCTGGTCTTCCTCACCTCCGTGTTTACCCATATGATACTGGATGATGCGGAGAACTACCTGAGCCAGATCCACAGGGTACTCAAACCGGACGGGATCTGTTTTGCCACCTTCTTTATCATGAACCAGGAAGCAAAACGCTTCATGGAGAAATCGGGGAAAGAGATGTTTCGAACCCAACGGGATCACCACTACCTGTTTCATGCCCGCGTAAAAGAGGCCAATGTGGCATTTGATGAGGACTACCTGGTCGACACGATGATAGGAGCCCAAGGTTTTGCCATGGAAAGTGTACACTACGGATTCTGGCCGGGACGACCCAAAACCTCTCTGAGTAATTTTCAGGACATATGTATCTTCCGTAAGCGTTGACCAACAACTGCTTGTGAGGCAGGTTGGCCAGGTCTAAATCCGACACCAATTCCGGTCCATTGGTCAATCAATTGTTTTCATCGGCGTAAATTTCCGAAACCCATACACCGATGCTCCGTATATAAGGAGGAATTTAATCGCAACTAAACCCGATGAAAAGAGCATTTCTACTCCCCATCATGATCCTGGTACTTGTCTATTCCTGCGAAAGCTATGAGCAAGAAGAAGTGACCTGCTTACCGGTCAATATGACTGCTACGATTATTGACGGTGCCGAAGCAAAGAAGATCATTGCAGATTTTAATTATGTTCCCGGAACCAACCGGCTGGATCATATTACATGGAGTAATCACCAAACCCATTATTTCGAGTACGACGAAACTGAAAGAATCTCTGTGGTGCGTATGTTAAGAGTAGATACGAAGGTTCAGGAAGAGAAGTGGTTCATATATGATGGTACTCTGGTGGATAAGATCATCCTCGTAAAGAAACACCTGGATATGATCTTCCTGGAACCTGTCGATTCTCTCTATTTGGGGTATATCGATTTTGAATACCAGGGCGAACAGATTATCAGTGAGAGGCGCTACGAAATTCAGGAGGGTGATAATGAGCTGAAGTTGGTAAGGAGTGTGGAATATGAATATGACGGGAACGGAAACATGCTACTCAGTGAGGCTTCCGATCCCACGACCCAATTGGGTGAACGGAAGAGTATGACCTATGATAGCAGCAAACATCCTTTTTCTGACCTCCAATACTACTTTACAGGAGAGACGTTTGTTAACAATCTTTTAAGCAAACAAGAGGATCAGAAGGAGTTGAATTTTGACTACGACCTTCGTCTGAACGAGTATGGTTACCCGGAAATCATTTTTGAGAAACTTGGATCGATCAATTCCCGGATCATTCGATACTCTTACATGCTCCAGTAGGTAGGATCACTCACTGGCCTCATATTCCGCCATGCAATCAGGGCAAATACAATCGGTGTACAACTCCATGATCTCCACCATTCGGACCTTATGAATTTGTACTTTTTCGCACCAGCAATCGTTATCCCCCTCACAACGAAATTCAGCATGGCATTTCTGACACCTCTTAATGGTCATTCTCCCTGCTCATTGTGACCCCGACCGACTTGATAGGACCGCCCATGGGGGGGTACATTTTACGGATTCTCAGGGTAGCCTTTTCAATACCTTTCATTTCGGAAAACAGCGAATCAAGCATGCGTTTGCCAATGTTTTCCAGAAGGTTGGATTTCTTACGTCGCATTTCCTTTTTGATCAGCTGGTAAGCTTGCTGGTAATTCACTGCATCATCCAGCTGGTCAGTTTCTGCAGGCACCTGCAGGTTAGTTTCCATCTCAAGGTCCACCAGGAAACGGTTTCCCACAATTTGCTCCTCCCTGTAGTGCCCATGGAATGCGTAAAATTCCATTTCTTCAATTGTGATCTTTCCCATTTTCAGATGTATTTATGATTATTCCCGCTATACTCAAATTTACGCTATAAATCACAAAAAGGAAATACTGCTCAGCATAAGGCACAATTTATTAATTTTGCAGTCTCTTAACGGAATGAGTATGACCGAGAAAAAAGAAGATACCGGCGAAAAGAAAAGCCTGAATTTTATTGAAACCATTGTGGAGGAGGATCTCCGGACGGGACGGGATCAGGGCAGGATACATACCCGCTTTCCACCTGAGCCCAACGGCTACCTCCATATCGGTCATGCCAAGGCCATATGCCTTGATTTTGGGATAGCTGAGAAATATGGCGGAAAATGTAACCTCCGATTTGATGATACCAATCCCACCAAAGAAGATGTGGAGTATGTCGATTCCATTAAGGAAGATATCAGGTGGCTGGGTTTTGACTGGGAAGACCGGGAGTACTATGCCTCCGACTATTTTGGAAAGCTGTATGAGTTTGCGGTGGAACTGATTCAAGAGGGATTGGCGTATGTGGATGATCAATCCTCCGAAGAGATAGCCAGTCAGAAAGGTACACCCACTGAGCCCGGTACACACAGTCCGTTCAGGGAACGTTCCAGGGAAGAGAACCTGGATCTGTTTCAGCGTATGAATGAAGGTGAGTTTCCGGAAGGATCGAGGGTGTTGAGGGCCAAGGTAGATATGGCTTCCCCCAACATGCACATGCGCGATCCGGTGATCTACCGTATTCTGTTCCATCCTCACCATCGAACCGGAGATACCTGGAAGGTCTATCCTATGTACGATTTTGCACACGGACAATCCGACTTTTTTGAAGGGGTGACACACTCCCTGTGCACCCTGGAGTTTGAGGTGCACAGGCCGCTGTACGACTGGCTGGTGGAGCATTTGAAGGAGAATGATTACCGACCGAGACAAACTGAATTTAACCGGCTCAACCTTACCTATACGGTGCTGAGTAAGCGATTACTCCTTACCCTGGTGGAAGAGGGCCGTGTGAAGGGTTGGGACGATCCCAGGATGCCCACTCTGTCAGGACTTCGAAGAAGAGGGTATACCCCGGAATCGATCCGGAATTTTAACGACAGCATCGGGTATACCAAGGTGATGGCTACCAATGACGTGGGACTGCTGGAATATGCGGTGCGGGAAGACCTCAATAAACTCGCTCCCAGGGTGATGGCCGTGTTGAATCCTTTGAAACTGATCATTACCAACTACCCGGAGGATCGTATCGGGGAGATGGAGACCATCAACAATCCGGAAGATGAGTCCATGGGCAGCCGTACCATTCCCTTTTCCAGGGAGATATACATAGAACGGGAAGATTTTATGGAAGAGCCGCCAAAGAAGTTCTTCAGGCTGGGTCCCGGCAGGGAAGTGAGATTGAAATCGGCATACATCATAAAGTGTGAAGATTTTAAGAAGGATGAAAACGGCAATGTGGTGGAGGTCTATTGCACCTACGATGAGGCTACCCGCAGCGGAGGTCCCGAAGCCAACCGCAAGGTGAAAGGTACACTGCACTGGGTATCCGCTTCACACGCCATCGAGGCTAAGGTGAGGCTCTACGACCGGTTATTTAACGATCCCGATCCGGCTGGACATAAAGACAAAACTCCCATCGATTTTCTCAATCCCGATTCCCTGAAAGTGATCACAGGCTATGTAGAACCGTCACTGAAGGAAGCAAAGCCCCTGGATCAATTCCAGTTCCAAAGGCTGGGCTACTTCAATGTGGATCCCGATTCCACACCGGAAAAACTAGTGTTCAACCGGACAGTTACATTAAGGGATAACTGGGCGAAAAAGAGCTGAGTAATTCCCATATGCATAACTGAGGAATGCATCTCGTAACGTGCTATTTGACTCCGTCGAGCTCGCAAGCTCGGTTTGCTACGCAAAACATAGCAGGCTCCTATTTGTGGTTGTAAAGATGTACATCCTGTTGTGGGAACGGGATAGAGATCCCGGCTGCATCAAATTGCTTTTTCACGTTTTCTGTGGTATCGCAATAGAATGACCAGTAATCCCCCGATTTCACCCAGGTCCTGAGCTTCAGGTTGACAGAACTGTCAGCCAGTGCCTCTACCATCACCTCGGGCGGACTGTCTTCTTTCAATACGCGTTCATCGTTTTGTGCCATCGTCAGCAGGATATCTTTAGCCTTGTCGATATCGTCCCCGTACCCGATCCCAAAAGAAAAATCGATCCTCCGGGTGGGCAAGGCCGAAAAATTGGTCAGCGAACCAGTGGCCAGGGGAGAATTGGGAATCACGATCTTCCGGTTATCCGGTGAGTGCAGGACCGTATTGAAGATCTGGATCTCTTTGACTGTGCCCATAAATCCCTGGGCCTCTATAAAATGCCCCACTTCATAGGGTTTAAACAACAGAATCATCACTCCACCTGCAAAGTTCTGAAGTGTGCCCTGCAGGGCCAGGCCTACAGCCAGACCGGCAGCTCCCAGAACGGCCACAAAGGACATCATCTCAATGCCGACCATTCCCATCACGCTGATGATCAGCATGACCTTCAACAGAATGTTGGTCAGGGTTTTTAAGAATGGAATCAGCGATTCATCGACCTTGGTCTTCTTCATCATTTTGACCAGTCCTTTGGTGATCCATTTGATCACCAGAAGACCCAGAACAAGAACCACGATCGCCAGCACGAACTTCATGCCGTATTGCACAAAGAGAGTTTTAAGTGTGCTTAAGATTTCCTGAAAATTTTCCATAGTTTCACATATTAGATTTTTAGCTGATCATTGAAATTATTACAATATTTCGTTGAATTCCCTTTTTTTTTAATCAACGATCCGAATGGTCATAAGTAATGCTTTGGCCTTTCCCGACATGGATGGGAATGGTCTCCCCGGCAAAGGCAAGATTGAACTTTCGATCGAACCTGGATGTAATAATTACTTTCTCCAGGGTATGCTGGCTCCAGAAGATGTCAAAGGTGAGTCCACCTCTGGCCTGTAATCCTGTTACATGACCCGATTGCCATTTGGACGGCAACGCGGGTAAGATCCTAATGATGTTCTCTTCGTGTGACTGTAACAGCATTTCAGCGATCCCGGCGGTGTATCCAAAATTACCATCAATCTGAAACGGGGGATGGCCATCAAACAGATTGTCATACATGGACTTCTGGAACAGCAACTGGATATGTTCATGAGCCATTTCCCCGTCCAGCAGCCTGGCACTGCAATTGATCAGCCATGCCCGGCTCCACCCAGTACCTGCACCCCCATGATCCAACCGGTAATCCAGGGTGCGGCGAACCGCTTCAAAGATCTCGGGTGTGCCGCTCTGTGTTACCGCAGTACCGGGATGAAAGCCGTACAAATGCGACATATGCCTGTGTCCCGGCTCAGGCTCCTCATACTCCCTGTCCCACTCCAGGATCCGTCCATCGCTTCCCAGGACAAAACCGGACCGCAACTGTGCCCTCTGCTGCTTCACCTTTATTAAAAAGTCATCCTCGATATCCAGGATACTGCATGCTTCAATATAATTATCAAACACCTCGGCAATCACCTGCTGATCCATGGCACCTCCCATGCATGTAGCCACATGTTTCCCGGCCGGATTAATGTACCGGTTTTCGGGAGAGGTGGAAGGAGAGGAGATCAAAGTCCCGTCACGGGGATCTTCCACGATCCAGTCGCTGTAAAACCTGGCCATTTCAGTCATTGCAGGGAATGCACGCTCTTTTAGGAAAGTGGTATCCCTGGTAAATTCGAAATGCTGCCAGTAGTGCTGCATCATCCAGCCACCGGCTCCCATGGAACAACCCCAGTAGGCTGTAGCTGCACGCATCCAGGTGGGTGCCCACAGGTCCGTAGCATGGGGAAAGAAGGTTCCGCTACAGCCAAAATTCTTCTTTGCGGTCACCTTCCCGTTCTCCACTAATCGATCGATATAATCGAACAGAGGCATATTCAATTCACCCAGCTGGGTCACATCGGCCAACCAGTAATTCATCTGCAGGTTGATGTTCAGGTGGTAATCCGCATTCCAGGGTGCCGTGATATGCTCATTCCATAATCCCTGCAGATTGGCAGGATTGGTACCTACCCTTGAGGAACCGATCAGCAGATAGCGCCCATACTGAAACAGCAAGGCTTCCAGTCCCGGATCCACCTCACCGGTTTTGATCCTGGCAATCCGTTCATCGGTGGGGATCGTATCCAGGTTCTGATCCGTTATTTTCAGTTCCACCCTGTTGTAAAAATCCTGGTGGTCCCGGATATGCTCATTCTCAATGGTTTTCAAATCGATCCCTTCCAGAGCGGCCAGATCCATCTTGTTCTGCTCCGGGTAGCCTTTGTGATAATAAGATGAATTAGAGACCAGATACAGAATCGCCTTTTTCACCTTCTTCAGCTCCAGGTAATCCTCTCCCCGTACTATCTTTCCTCCTTTATGATCGATCTTCAGGCAGGTTTCAAACTTGACCCCATCCAGTATGGGAAATGGTTTCGAAAAGAACATACCACTGCGTTGGGTCACCTCACCCTGCATGATCAGCAAACCTTCTTCGTTTGTGGTAACTGTTACGGTGGGATGACCCTCATCATCAGGCCTGGACAGTTGTACCTTTCCGTTCAATCCCTCTTTAGCCTCTGAGATAATCTCCAGAACGATGGCCTGGTGTGGATGCGAAACCAGGATCTTCTCCCTGATCAGATCTCCATCGGATTTGTATGAAACGGTAGCAATAGCCTTGCTGATGTTCAGCTCCCTCCTGTATTCAGAGATGTTCTTGTGATCCAGGTCAATATGCAGATCTCCCAGCGTCTGGTGGGACCGAACGATTCGCTGGTTGGAGAATTTTTCAACAAACAGCTTATCGGCAGCTCTGTTCTTTCCATCCTTTAGCAGCATCCTGATCTTCTCCAGCTCCTTGCTGGTCCCTTCCGGCTCATCCCATCCCAGGTCATGCGGCCACATGGAATCGTCATTCAGCTGAATACGCTCTGTGGCAGTGTCGCCAAATACCATCACGCCCAACCGGCCATTTCCCAGGGGGAGTGCCTCTTCCCATTCCCGGGCAGGCTGGTTATACCACAACACATCGTGCTTTGTCTGAAGGGTTGTATCCATCTTCCCGCAAGAGGGTATCAGTAGCAGAAACAACAATAATGAAAAGATCTGTACACAAGGTGTTTGGATTTGTCGCATGATGTAGGTAATTAGGGTTTCTATCAAAGTTAATGTATAAGCCCATTTTGACAAAAAAACCCC